>SVQV01000151.1 GCA_015065175.1 Oscillospiraceae bacterium
CCCCGACGGAAGAATGCTTCACGCAGAGCTTGAATATAAGACAAATGTAGATTTTGAAATAGACACCTGCTGGGCTCACTTGGCGGGCATGGACGTTATTTCACTCCTTACACGCTTGAAGGACAGAATAACCGTTATTCACTTGAAGGATGCTATTCCGTTGCCTGCTCCCTTCCGTCCTGTAGGTAAGTCTCTCGGCGAGGGCGCTGTTCCCGTTAAGCAGATACATCAGAAGGCAGTTGAGCTTGGCTTCGACATAGTTGTCGAAAGCGAGGACGAGATGCCGAACGGACCTGCTGAAATAACAAGATGCATGGACTTCTTAAAAGAACTTGCATAAGCTTTTGAAGTTTTTTAATTATATTTAATAAATAATTATTTAGGAGGATTTTTAAAATGGCGAAGGATTTAGGCTTAAACGCTTTTATGGAAAATCAAGAGGTTAAGTCCGTTGATGCATCCAAAAAATTAAGAGTCGGTATTATCGGATGCGGTTGGATAGCAGCTTCTCATATGAAGGCTTATCTTGCTCAGCCCGATGTTGAGATCGTAGCTGCATGCGATATCATACCCGGAAAGGCAGAGACCTTTATAAAGGGATACGGTCTTGAAAATGTTAAGACAGACTATGCGGATGATGTTGCAATGCTCGCAGACAAGTCTCTCGCGCTTGATGCTGTAAGCGTATGTACATATAACCGCCAGCACGCTCCCTGTGCTATTCATGCATTGGAGGCAGGCGTAAACGTACTTCTCGAAAAGCCCTTCACTGTTACAACAGAAGAGGCTATCGAGGTCATGAGAGCTGAAAAGAAGAGCGGAAAGGTTCTTTCTATAGGCTTCCAGCCCCGTCTCGACGCTAACATGCAGATGATAAAGAAAATAGTTCAGTCGGGCGAGCTTGGACAGATATACTACATCCAGACAGGCGGCGGACGCAGAAGAGGTATTCCTTTCCCCTTCGGAACCACATTTATTGAAGACAAGACCGCAGGCTTGGGCGCACTCGCTGATATCGGATGCTACTCTCTCGACATGGTTCTTAACGCTATAGGCTATCCGAAGCCTCTTACAGTTTCTGGTTACAAGTCCGCATTCTTCGGAACAGACCCCAAGTATTCAGGCTATGTGGCAACAGGACATCCCGAATATGCTGAAAAGTTCGGTGTTGACGATTTTGCGGCTGCATTCATTCGTCTTGAAGGCGGTATAATCGTTGACTTCCGTATCTCCTGGGCTATGAACATGGATACCTCGGGCGATACACTCATTCTCGGTACAAAGGGTGGCTTGAGAATTCCTTCCACAGAATGTTGGAACGGAACTGTCGGCGGACCTATGAAGATCTATCATGAGGTAGCAGGAAGTCAGGTAGCAACCGAAATTCCGATACTTCCTCAGAAGGAGCCCGTATTCAACCTGAAGATCCGCTCGTTCCTCGATGCTTGCAAGAACGGAACTCCCGCTCCCGTTCCTTCTTCTCAGATCCTTTACAACCAGGCAATTCTTGACGGTATCGCAAAATCCCATGCGGCAGGTCATGAAATCGAGATCGAGATCCCCGAGATCTGATCTTTGCTTTCAGATAGCTTCATATAAGTAAATTTATAACAGGATATTCCGTTTTTTCGGGATATCCTGTTTTTTATGTTGAAATCATAGATAAAATATGCTATACTGTAAATACAAGCAAAAAATTAAAAAGGAGAACACTATGAAAAGACTTTTATCCCTTTTTCTTCTTGTCTCAATCTGCCTGTCCCTTGCCGCATGCTCTGCATCCCCCGAAAAGTTCGCAGTCGCTTCCGCAAAGGAAAAGACAGAGACCACCTATAAGGATGCTCAAAACGAGGATTATATTGCTTTTCTTGAAAAGTTAGATAAGTTTTCTTCAAAGCTTACCTACGGAGTTTACTCTGACAGCGATAAGCTTTCAAATCTGTGTATTTCTCCCCTTTCTGTATATATGGCATTAGCTCTCGCCTGTGAGTGCGCCGACGGTGAAACAAGAAGCGAGATACTTAACGCTTTAGGCGTAAGCTATGAAGAGGTTTATACCTATACGAAATATCTCTACGCCTTTTCAAACAAGGAATTTAATTATACCAATCTTTTGGGCAACAAAAAGCCTTCCGCATTTGAGGAGCTTTCAAATTCCCTTTGGATAGATAAGGACGTACAGCTGAAAAAGGACGGAATAGACCGCCTCGCCTATGATTACAACTGCGATATCTTCGGCGTTTCCTTCAAGGACTCCTCCGCTTCAAAGGCGATAAACCAATATATAAAGGATAAAACACACGGCATTATTGACGGAGATTTGGACATATCACGCGAAACATTATTTACACTGATAAACACCTTTTATTTAAAGGAAATATGGAATGAATACGGTGACGAGCTTAAGCTCACCGATGAAAAATATGACTTTACGAATGTTGACGGAAGCAAGACACGCCTGCCGCTTCTGACGGGCTATTACAGTGAAGGAAACATTTACAAGGGCGAAGGCTTCAGCTCCTTCTTTACCGAGACCGAGCATGGATTTAAAATCAAGTTTATTTTGCCCGATGATAATTGCAGCATTGACGAGGTCTTTACAGAGGAAAACATCTACAAAATAAACAACCTATCCGACTACGGCTATATAGACGAAGAAAACAAGCTTCTGCATCACACGAGAGTGCTTTTCCCCGAATACAAGGCTGACTTTGACGGCTCTGTAACCGACACCTTGAAGGATGACTTTGGAATTAAAAGCTTGTTTTCCATGGGCGATTGCGATTTTTCGGGAATTACCGATGATAAGGTCGCATGTGACGGAGTTATCCACAAGTGCGCTCTTGAAGTAAACCGTAAGGGTATTGAAGGTGCCGCTGTCACTATAATGCCTATGGCAGGCGCGGCAGGTCCTCTTGTGGGCTACACAAAGGTATATCACGATCTTATAATAGACAGAGCCTTCGGCTTTGTTATCTGCGACAGATACGGCGCGGTTTTGTTCTCGGGTGTTATAAACACTTTAAAATAATATAAAAAAGTTCCCGTAACCTCTATGGTGTCGGGAACTTTTCTTTATGCTTTAAAGGAGCTTTGCTTTTGCTTTTGCAAGCTTTTCGCTCGCTTTTTCATATGCGGGAAGGTTTTCGGGAGTCATGGGAAGCCATGTCGTCTGCATAACGCCTAAAAGATGCGATGGATCTATTACGCTCTTCGCAAATGCCGCAAGGTTCTCCATATTGTTCTCGTCTACGCTTACAGAACCTGTAGGAATTATATCGTAGCCTGCTCTGTTCAATTTGACAAACGTGTTAAGAACCGTTCTGTCGACCGGAATACTGCTTGTATCGCCGTTGAACTGTACGTCTGTGAAGTCGCCCGAGTAATTGCACCAGAAATTCTTATAATAATAGTGGAACTGAACTATATCCTTCGACATATATTTAAGGTAATCGTCGGTGCAAATATTGGCAAGGTCGGACCAGAGTGCCGCACGTGCGCCGTTTTCTTCACATACTCCGACAAGCTCGTAAAACTCTCTCCACCAAAGCATAAACTGTCTGAACGCAACGAACTGCTTATATTTTATCCAATCGTTGCTCTTGTTCTCGTCATTCATGCCGAGGTGGAACATTTTCGGCTTATCGAAAATCTCGCAGACCTCTTTTATAATATCAGCGCAGACCTGTTTATATATAGGCTGAGTTCCGAGTCTTTTATACTGTCCGAGCCATGTGTTATGAGTCAGCGAAAAGTTGAGCTTCGGAACAACCTCTACTCCTTTTGCACGCAGACTTTTTACTGTATTATACATCCATTCGGGAGAAAGCGAGCCCTCTACCGCAAGCTCGGGGTGGCTTTCGTAGCGTATTCCCTCGCCCACGTCCAAAACTATCATATTTGTTCCGTTTTCTATTGCGGTATCTACTGTTTTATTGAAGACATCCTCGTCAAAGCGCAATTTTGAGGAAGCTATCAAATGTGCAGGGGCGGTATATCCCTTCGGGAAGCTGCTCTTCTCATCGTGGAACATATTGAAGCCAATATGTAAAAGCTGTCCAAAATACATATTATTCATATTTTCTACTCCTTCAAACTATCCGATCTTAACG
>SVQV01000026.1 GCA_015065175.1 Oscillospiraceae bacterium
ATAAAAGAAGCCGCACAGACTTGAATTAATCAATTCCATGCGGACTTTTCCGATATTCCTTTTGAAGTCGCCACCAAGTCAACGGCGAAAACGCCATCGAATTAATGTCTTTCGGCAAGGGCAGAAAAACCGCATTGATGGCAATAATAAAATCGATTGATTATAACGCCGAAAACATTTAGCATAGCGATTCTCCTTTTCCTTTTTCTTATTTATAGATTATATACCTGTTTTTTTGATTTGTCAAGAGGTTTTTCAAATTATTTTTTATTTTGCTTTTTTCTCTCGTGCATTCTGAAATCAAGCGCGTATGGCAGAGGATATTCCTCCTCCACGCAAGCTTTCGCCTCGGACTCGGAGAGCCCCTTCTCCTTTTGGAGCATAAGAGCGTGCATATCGAACCAAATTTTTGACATTGAAAGCTCGCCCTCCTTTATATCGTTCAGAACAAAGTCGGGAGTTATTATTTCCATTGTCTTTTTATAGTCGCCCAAGTTCAAATATGCTAAAGCAAGGTAAACCATCAAACGTTTGTTGTCTTTTTCCTCTTTTCCTAACGACTCATAAAGCTCGATAAAGTCACGGTCGGCGCCGTTATTTACCGCCATAAAGGCATAATCCTTCAAAAGCGAAATACAGCTCTTTGCGCCCTTTTGAGAAAGCGCCTCTTTCATATAGGAAAGACCTGTCTTAGCGTCCTTATACTCGTTTGTATACGCCATTCCCAAATTTCTGTAAGCCCAGAGAGACGTTTCAAGCTCGATAGAGCGTTGCCACAGCTTCATGGCCTCCTCTAATTTTCCGTTAGCGTAACAGCAAACGCCGTATTGCAAATATGTAAACCAATGCTCCGCTTCCTTCTTTTCAAGGCTCTGCTTCAAAAGCGCTTCCCATAATGCTCCCGCAACATAAGATTTAGGCACGTAGCAGGTAGGCTTATATGGCAGATATCCGTCTTCAAGAAGCGAGTACCATATTTCCGTTTCTTCGTTTCGTACCTCATAAAAATCGAGTCTGTCGCTTATTTTTTCGCAGCCGAAGGTCGTGCGCACCTTGTTTTCAAGGTCGCCCCAACCGCTTCCCTTATATACGTTTTTCACTTCGCCTTCTATTTTGATACTGTCAAGAGAGGTGCAAGGAAGCACTGCGCCTGCCTGTATCTTTTGGTCGAACTGAGCCTCTGCCGCCTTTATAGCGCCATTCCACTCGCCGTAAAGCTCCTGCTTGCTTCCGTCAAGAGAAGTAAACGCCTCCGTCCATTCCCATTTTGTCTTTGCGGGCATTGGAATATGCTCAAGCTGAGTATGCGCAAGCCCTGCCTGAATTTCTATATAGCTCTGTCCTTCTTCGGAAAGCCATTCGCTCCAATGACGTCCGCCGGGGTTCTTTCCCCAAAGAAAAAGCTTTCTTCCTATCAGTCGGCGGTCGGAATATTCAAGGAAGCCGTAACCGTTTTTGTCCACCATTGCCTCCCATTTATCCTGATTTTCGGGAATTTTGTAGAAGAAGTCGGATGAGCCCTTCAAAGCGAGCGGATAGGAAACGTCTGTGCCGTCAACATAGGGTATCGCCTGCTTGCCGAGGACATAACGGTCCTCCTGATAAAGACAGTGAATGGAGTCGTCGGTAGGCACTATTACTCTCGTGTTCTCGGTCTCGGGCAGAGCGATATTAGTCCACCAGTACATGAAAATGTCCTCGTCCTTTGTATTTTCGACCCGAGTTCTTATATAAAGCGCTTCCGAGCCTTTCGGCAGATAGGCGGTAATGCTGTAAGCGACGCCTCTTATTCTCTCATACTCGTAAAATCTGACCGCGTCATCACCTATAAAGTCGCAGAACATACTGTCACAGGTGAGAGGGGTGTGTCCCTTTATGCCCAGATTGAACTCAACACCGCCGGAAAGCCAAGCGTTTCGAAGTCCTAAATTACAGGGCTGAATTACAGTGTTGACGTACAGAAGCTCACGCTCCGCGCGCTTGTCATAAAGCGACCATAGGCGCGCGCCGTAATCGGGCAGGAAGGTAGCCTTCAAGCAGTCATTTTCAAGTATAACGGCATTTACGTCCTTTTCTTCCTTGCTCCTGTCATAGCCGTCCTGCAAAAGATAGGGTAGCATTGTGGGAACCATTCCCTTGCCGAGATATCTCTTTTCCTCCTCGGACATGGAGGGCTTCGCCTCGAAGCCCGCATGGATATAGCTTACATTCTTAATATCGGGCATGGGATTAAGCTTACCCAAGTCCGACACTCTCATTTTCAGTTTCGTTATAGTATTCATTTTAGTCTCTCTTAATAAAATTTGTTTGATAAATTGCAATTTGTCGGTCTCTTACTTTTCTTTCGTGAAAGAAAAGTAAGCAAAAGAAAGCTGCTGCAAAAAAAGATTTTTTATGAATTGATTCTTAAGGAAGCGATTGAGCAATTGTTATAGAGTGTTCCTAATCCACGAAACAATAACAGGCAATGATATCCTCAAACACACCGACAAATCAAATTTTAACACTAACGGTTTTTATTTTGCTCGGGCAAAGAATATTTTATATCCGTAAGAACATACGTCAAATGTGTCTGTCTTCTCGCCTGTAAGCGCGTCAATCATGGACGAAAGCTCTTTCTGCAAACTAATGTTTACATTTTCGAGCGGTTCTTTGTCTATGTTAGCGCACAGGATCATATACATCTCGCCGCCGTCTACAGCGGTATATTTGTAATAGCTGACCTTCAGCGCGTCGGCACTTGCCGTCACCCCGTTTCTCCAATAGGGCTGCCATTCGGATTTATCAAACGGGAAATTATTAAAGACCTTCCAGATATCGCTCATATAATCGAGCGGCTTCTCTATATCGTTCGGGCGTGGCAATATTCCGTGTATGAGCGCCATTGAAATTCCGCTTTCGAAATTCCAGATAGGCGGATTTGCATATACTATCATCTCGACAGGCGTACCGTATGTGCGTCCCGTATATGCGGCGCGGAAAAAGTCAAGCGGGAATTTGTCTAACTTTCCTTTACAGTAATCGAATTGCAGGTCCTCGCCGAACCAGTTGGAGTGAATAAAGGGCTGAGGGATAAAGTTATAGCCGAGACCGTGAAGATTGATTATACCGCCTCTTTCCTCCACCGCGGTATAAAGGCGGCGGAAAAGCGTTCTTATTGCTCTCCATGGGTAAGTACCGCAAAGCTTTCCGTCAGAGTCATACCAGCCACAGCCGTGCTGAGTGTTGGTACAGCATCTCGCGTGCGCGGTTCCGTCAAGATAAACTCCGTCTGTGTGGAATTTATCCATTATTCCGGTAACGCCCTCGACAAATTTGTCCATATATTCGGTATTATAGCAAAGAACGTAATCTCTCTGATAAGGAAATCTGTACCAGCCGCCGTCAAGCCCCTGCGCCTCACCTAAATACATTGCGTTCGCTTCGCCCGTCTCCGCCCATTCGGGTGATAGCATTGAAAGCTCATATCCGAAATAGGTAAGCACCTTGATGCCCCTCTTATGACATTCATCGACTATAAGCTCAAGCTGGGATGCCGTATATTCGGAAAGCTCAAAGCAGTTTTGAAGCTTGTTCCATTTTTCGTGTAAAATGAGCGTATCCACGCCTTTTTCTTTCAGGCGGTCGAAGCGGTTCTTTCCGTCCTTTTCCGCAAGAAGAAAATCTCTGTAATTACCTTTCACCTTAATGAAGCAGTCGAGATGAAGCGCATTATGCAGATAGGGCTGCGCGGGAAAGGGCTTCGTGGGCGTTATCTGCAAGCCGAAGCGGAACACTATCGGTCTTTTTATAGACGAACCGATGCTCCAGCTCTTCGGGATACTGTCAAGAAGATGTACGCGGAGCAAAAGCTCATCTCCGTTCGGAATTACCTCTATTACCTTTTCTTCATTTTCCCACTGCCAGTTTTTATGGCTCTCGGTGAAAAATCCGATACCTGCCTTTTCTCCGCCAAGCCACAACTGAGTTTTGAACGGTGTGGACATAGTCTCATCGGGAAGTCTTCCGCCATATGTGGTAGCGGTTTTTTCTATTTTTTCTCCGCCTATATAATAGCTTGTGTTCGGATGCATTGTGTAGCTCTCGAGAAGCTCACGGCGAAGCGGTATTTCAAGCCAAAGGCGTTCAAGCTCGTAACGTCTCTCCTTCTTTTTGGAAAGACCAAACACCTCGGAAACGGTCCTTCCCCTATCAGCGAGCTTCAAGTCTATTTCCATACAGCCCTCAAATGAGGTCTTTATAGCGGTGTCGGCAATAAAGCACTCGCTCTGCATAGCTCCGCAAATGACGACCTCGTCATCGGCACGTCTCTGAACGAAGCTCTCGCTTTCATTGTCGGGATAATTATCGTCCCAGACAAGTGTTTCTCCGTCCTCAATTCCGCATAGGCGTATGGGAGCGGCAAGCAGCTCTTCCCCGCCAACCTTGATAGATTGCGGCAAGGAGTTCGCGCCGAAGGTGATGCTTTTGTCAAGAAGGTGCGCCGTATGGCAAAGCCCCTCTGTCGTCAGCTTTACAGGTAAAAACGGTTTTGGAATATGCATTTTTCTATCCTCACTTTTATTTTAATTCCGAATAAGCTCTTACAAAGCTATTGTATCACAAAATTTAAATAAAATAAATACTGATTTTGGATATAACCGAACAATATCAACTACAGGTTGTTAAAATTCTATTTTCTCTCGGGGTCAAATCGTGTTGACTTTTGTTTTCCAAAATGATATAATTACTTTACAGATTAAAACCTCAATTTTAAGGAGCAGTCATATGAAAACCGTATTTTTGAACAGATATCCTCTCGGAAACGAAAAGAGAAGCTGGCGACAGGACAACTTTATTCTCAGTGTCTCTCACCCCGGCTCGATAGTTTCGGGACAAAAGGTAATAAAAGCAATGGTCAAGGAAGGAAAAACTCTTGACGATATCGAAAACAAGGACGAAATAGAGCTGACCATGCGAAGATCCGTAAAGACCGCAAAGGAATGCGGCTTTAACCTTCTCAGTCTCTGTTGGGCGGACTATATCCAGTCAAGAACGGCTGTGGAGATGTGTGACGACATCGGTGTGGATATCCTCTATCAGAATATCACCGAATGGGGCGGAATGCAGACGGCTGTTTCTGTCGAATGTACCGACGATAAGCTTCGTGAGGCGGCAGAGATCGCAAAGAATCACAGACATATTTTAGGCTATTTTTCCTGGGACGAGCCTGTCGGCGAGGAGGAAAGAAAGACAGCCCGCTATCAGATGGACTTTGTGGAAAAGCTCACCCCCGACAAGCTTGTCTATACGGTTGCGGTGCCGAGCTACAATAAATACTACACTTGGGAAAACGGCAAATATCCCGAATACATACGTGACTTTGTAAAGGATCTGGAGCCGAGCATACTCGACTTTGATTACTACCCCTTCTACTCATATAAAATGTGCGAATCCAAGCTTGATGACTGCACACTCTGGTGTGACCTCGGCTGTGTCAGCAAATGCGCAAATGAACACGGCATCCCGTTCTGGTATTATTATCAGGGCGAGGATTTCCACAGGATAGGACATTTCTCCTTCCCTATGATACGCTTCAGCGCCTACTCGGGCGTTCTGTACGGCGCAAAGGGACTGTCCTCCTACAGAGAAAGCACGGCAGTGATTGCCGAGGACGGCGGAAAGGGTATGTACTTCGATGAGCAGAAAAAGCTTCTTTCCGAGCTTGCCAATTTAGGCTCAACGCTTATGGCTCTTAATTTCAAGCGTGTAATTCACGACAGTGCGGTGCTTTCCATTCCTTATATCAAGGGTCTTGCATGCTCGATAGAGGAAAGTGAGCATCTTACGGGAGCTATGCCAAACCGCATCTGCGCTTCCGAATTTGAGGACGGCTACGGAAATAAATATCTCTTTGTATTAAACAGAAATTACACCTGGGATCAGAAGTTTAGTTTGCAGTTCAAAAAGAACTACCGTGTATACGAGGTCTCGAAGCAGGACGGCTTCCAGAAGCTCTTTAAGGACTCGGCAGATACTTTGGAGCTTACCTTGGAGGCAGGCGACGCTATGCTGTTCAGACTTCAGGACTCCTCCGAAGAAGCATATCTTATAGATTACGTCCTCAAAAAGTAAGAGTCGGATATTATATCGCACAAAAAAATGGGCTGTACGTTTTCTGCAAATGAATTGATGCTGATGCATCATGAATTGGCTTTGCCATGATTTCTCGCTTCGCTCCATGAATTGAATTGCAGCCAATGTGCCGTAAGGCACAATTCATGTCGCAGGCAATTCACGAAAGCAAAGCTTTCAATTCACGCAAGCACGAGCTTGCAATTCATTGGGGCTGTCGCAAATGGAGAAAAACATTTGCGACAGCCCCTTGTTTTTATATTCAGTATCAGAAAAGTATTCTCTGTTCGATTTTTTTGATCATATCGCAGGGGATCTTATAATACTTAAGGATAGGGCAGAGCTTATGTCCGTCTGCTTCGACAAAATGCTCGGCATATTCCTGCGCAAAATCCGAGACCTCGGCATAGAGTATGTCACCATCCATATAGACTCTGCCTTTTTTGGAAACTGCTCCGTCGAGGTGCGCAGTAAGCAGAGCTTTGTTTTCACGTATGTAATGCAAGCCCTCCGAAAGCCGCATAGTACAGCAGAAATACGCCTCGTAAAGCTTAGAGCAGAGGATATCGTTCTGACCGTCTAAGACAATACTGTCGGTCCCTGCGCCGCCGTTTTCTCTTTGAGCAGTAGACAAGCCGTTATGGTATATTCTTGCCGCAAGCGTGCGGTACTCCTCTGTTTTCGTGATCTTATACAGCTCTCCCGCAAGAATAAGCGAATCCACTATAGCGCACGGCTCGGTCCAGGTATCAGGTCTGCCCCACCAATTAAGATTCTGATAGGTTGCGCTCATTCCGCCGCCGTTTACATAAAGCTCCATTATACTTTTTGCGCCCTCAAGGTATTTCTCCTCTCCCGTCTTATAATACATACGTATCATTCCGCGTGCGGCGGTAAGAGTACAGTGTGTCTGCGCGCGCAATTCTACCTTGTCTATTTTAAGATATACGTCAACCATTTCATCGACAAGCTCTTTTATCCTGCCGTCATCGGTCACACGGTATGCATGGGATAAGCCGTCTATACTCATAAAAGCACAGCCGATATCACTCGAAAGTATCCAGCCGTCAAGCTTGCCCGTATCTGAGCCGCTGACATCTCCCGCATCCTTCTTTTTGCGGTCTGTCGGGTAAGAATAAAATTTGTTCCGCTTTGTTAAATACAAATTCTCGGTTATACTGCAAATTGCCGATAAAGAAAGCTCATCCTTATAGATCTCATAATGCTCGCAAAGTCCGCGGAGCAGCCAGGAGTGTCCCGACAACTGCTGTTCGTGTATCTCGTTTTCAAACACAGGACCTAAATATCCCAAGTGATTAAATCTTTCTTTCAGCTCAAGGAGCATCTGCGGCATACACGGTATTACCCTGCCGCTCATTTTAAAATGGCAGACAAATGCCAGAAGCGCACGTCCCTCCTTATCGCCGTACCATTTATAATCCGAGGGTGAAAAAACATTATCTATTTTGTAATAATCATCCTCTGCCAAGCGTTTAAAATTAAGCTCGATGCGGGTATCAAGCTCCTTTTCGTCAATAGCCTTATAAAGCATTTTCTTCTCTCCCTTTAAAAAGAAATTCCGAACTCGTCCTTTAAAATTTGCGTCAGCTCACTGTCCGAGAGATCGCTTTTTATCAGTATTGGCTCTTCGCCTATAAATTCCTTGTATTCTCTGTCGTTTATTGATTTTCTGCCCTTTTCGGTCTTTATTGCCACTATAGCGGTCTTGTTGAATACCGAATCGGGATGCTTTTCACAGAAGAAGGAGGGCTGAAGAAAGTCTACCTCTATCTGTTCTTCGGGGAAGAAAGAGAAATATCTGCGCCACTCTCCCTTGTAAAGCTCCCACAGCACGTATCCCAATTTTTCGTCATACTCAAAACGGTATGTCTCTCCGTTCTGCTCCTGCAAGAGTCCCGTTTCAAGCTTTAATGGAAATCTCGGCGCTATCTGCCCGATACCTACGTCGCAAATATACACCCCGTCCTCACATTCGACCCGCAATACACGGTGACGGCGCATGGGAAGCTCCTTTTCGCCGCGGAGAAATCTTGCGAAATAGCTTTTTACCTCATATCCCAAGCTCAAAAGAAGCGCGGAAAAGAGGGCGTTAAGCTCAAAGCAGTAGCCGCCTCTGTGCTTCAATACTATCTTTTCGTACAGGTCATCCTCTTTAAGCGATAACGGAATATTTCTTATTATATCGAGATTTTCATACGGCACAGACAGAACGTGTCTGTATTGAAGCTCCCTCAAAAGCCCAATATCTGCATGCCTACCCGTCGCATCTACGCCTATGCGCTCACAGTATTTATTTATCATTGCTTTATCCATAATACGCTCCTTGAATTTATACTGTTTATTATAGATTATCTCAAAGTGAAAAAAATGTCAAGCCTTACGCGAAATATTTTTGGTTTTTCGAAAAAAAAACAAAAGTTGTTTTATGTCCGTCTTGTCTTTTTTCACCTATTGTTTGATTATTTGAAACATCCTTTCTTGTATTTGTTGACAGAGATTTTTGAAATTGCTATAATGAATTCAGCAGCCTTTACTTTGCGGAAGGGAGATAAATATAACCATGAAATACGATTTTGACGAAATAAGAGACCGAAGCAACACTGCCAAATGGGCACGCGCGTCCGCCTGCGGCGCTATCGGAATGGGCATAGCGGACATGGATTTCAGGCTTTTGCCCGAGGTAATTGATGCCGTAAAGGCTTGCGCCGATGAAGGCGAATTCGGATACACGGTAATGTCGGGTAAGGATTACGATGCCGTAACCGACTGGCTGAAATACAGAGGATATGACGTTCCGAGAGAGCATATCATCTGCACCCCCGGCGTTCTTTATACAGCGAGAACCGCAATGCATGCCTTGACACAGCCGGGCGACAAGGTCATCGTCAGCCCGCCCTTGCACACTCCGTCAATAGCCACGGCTTCAATGCTCGGAAGAGAGGCGTTGGTCAACAAAATGATATTAAAGGACGGCGAATATTTCCTTGACCTCGATCACCTTGAAAAATGCTTCAGGGACGGAGCGAGGGTGCTTATGATGTGCGCCCCCAACAACCCGACAGGCAGAGTCTGGACGCTTGACGAGCTGAAAAGCGTAGCCGAGCTTATAAATAAATATGACGCATATATAGTATGCGACGAAATACACCGTGACATAATCTGGGACGGCTACAGACACATATCCCCTACCGAGCTTCCCGAGCTTGCGGAACGCACCGTCTCGGCATTCTCGACCTCCAAGACCTTCAATATGGGAGGCTTTCATATCGGAAGCGCAATAATACCGAACGAAGAGCTTCGCAAAAGGGTAGTTGACAGGTTCTATTCCTACGGTCATCCCTGCGCGCGTCCTTCCACCTTAGACAGAGCCGCGCAGACAGCGGCGTACAGCCTCGGAAGAGAGTGGTATGAGGAAATGATGCAATACGTAAGAAAGAACATCGATCTTGCTCTTGACTGCCTCTCCGATCTGCCCATACACGCCAAAAGTCCCCAAGGCACCTTCCTTCTCTGGATAGATGTATCCGAAATGAACAAGACCACCCTGCAGCTACAGGAAATCATGGTAAATCATTGGAAGGTAATATGCGACAGAGGTATACTTTACGATACTCACGAATATATCGGAAAAAATCCTCACGAGCATCACATCAGAATGAATATGGCTACACCGCGCGCAAATGTCGAAGAGGCATTTACGCGTATACGAAAATATTTCAAAATTCTATAACAGACACAAAAGTATTTACAAAGCAAAAATAATATATTATAATAAGGAAAACACGCTTTAACCGAAAGGAGCTAAAAAACGATATGGAAAACCTCATTTTTGAAAACGAGCAATTTAAGCTCACGCTTTCCCCCGAATGTATAGCCGTCAGCCTCATACATAAGGCAAGCGGTACGGAATGCATCAAAAAGGGCGAGGAAAGAGCCTTCTTTTCTCTTACCGAGCCGAGACCCTTCAACAACGAGATAAAATTGGCACACCCCAACAAGCGCGTGACCTTTGAAGCGAACAGGGTACGCCTCGACGAAAACGGACGTCTTATAGTCGGCTTTGAGCTTGTAAAGTTTGAAGCTATCGTGGAATTCAAGGTCTCACCGAGATATGTGACCTTCTCGCTCGTTGATTTCATACTCAATGACCATTTCGGACATCTCTGTATGTCGCCACCTCCCGCGCTTTCCTTCCGTATGATACAGCTCCCGATAGAGCATAGAAAGAACTTCGGCGAGTGGCTCAATGTTTCCTTTGACGACACTGTCGCTATAAACGTTTTGGCGGCTTCTCCCTATGCGCTCATCGACTCCGACTGTCAGAAGAGCCACCGTGTTCTCTATGCGGAATCCCTGCGTGACGTTAAGCTCAAAAACGTTCCCGCCGCTCTCATAGTTTCCTCCCCCGACGAGCTTTTAAACTCAATCGAAACGCTTGAAAAGGATTATAATCTCCCCTCGGGTGTTGCGAGCAGACGCTCAAAGAGCATAAACCAATCTATCTACAGAACCTCCGACCGTCCTCTCCCCGACTGCATAGATGAGCATATCGAATATATGAAGAAGGGCGGATTCAAGATGATGTGCATCTACTTCCCTTCAATATTCACCGCCGATGCCTACGGTTATCTCGGCGACTACTCTATCCGAGAGGAATATAACGGAGTAGAGGGCTTGAAGGCTATGCTTGACAAGCTCAAATCTAACGGCATCACCCCCGGTATTCACATCCTTCATCCGCATATAGGTCTGTACAGCCGCTATGTCACCCCGAAATGCGACCACAGACTGCGTCTCATAAAGCACTTCACGCTTGCAAAGGACATCTCCGAGGATGATACCGAAATATACGTAGACCAGAACCCCGAGGGAAGCGTTATGCACGAAAAGCGCCGTTTCCTCAACTTTGAGGGCGAGCTTATCGAATATACCTCTTATACAACAGAGCGCCCCTACCGCTTCACAGGCTGTAAGAGGGGCGGCTGGAATACAACTCCGTTTGCGCATAAGAGAGGAACTATCGGCGGTATTCTCGACATAAGCGAATACTGCGCGGTAAGCACGTATATCGACCAGGAGACAGACCTTCAGGACGAGATTGCGGACATGATAGCGGTCGCATACAATGCGGGCTTTGAGTTCGTTTATTTTGACGGCTCCGAGGGTACAAATGAGCCGTATGAAATATACGTCCCTCTCGCTCAGTACAGAGTATATAAGAAATTCGCAAAGGAGCCTCTTTTCTGTGAGGGCGCGGCTAAAGCGCACTTCAGCTGGCATATGATAACGGGCGGAAACGCTTTTGACACCTGGACTATGGACGTATTCAAGGAAATGATAGCGAAATATCCCGCTGAGGAAGCGCCGAGAATGCTCAACGACTTCACACGTCTCAATTTCGGCTGGTGGCATTTCTATCCCGATACTATGCCCGATATTTACGAATACGGCTCCAAGTTAGCTGCCGCATGGAACTGCCCCACTACAATGGCTTGCGCTTCAAGCACTCTGAAAAAGAACAAGCGCACCGATGATATTTTAGAGGTACTTCGCCGCTGGGAGGATGTGCGCTCGAACGGCTTCCTGACCGAAGAAAGAAAGGCAATTCTCCGCAATACCGAGCAAGAGCATACGCTTCTCATAAACGAAGCGGGCGAATACGAGCTTGCCGCCTATGACAAGATAGAAAACGCCTTCGGCGGTGACAAATCTGTCAGCGCGTTCGTATTTGAGCGTGCGGGCAAGACCTACGTTACTTTGTGGCATACAGCAGATAAATGCGAGGTATCGCTTAAGTTAGACGCTGACTCTGCCGTTTATGAAAAGGACATCGCAAAGGAAGCTATTCCCTTCGAAGCAAAGAACGGAGAAATTATTATTCCTATCGAAAACAAGGCTTATTTCAGCATTGAGCTTCCTAAAGAAACGGTTATTTCCGCATTCGAAAACGGTAAAATCCTGTAATTAAGCATTTTAAACAAAAAGACCCTTTCGGGTGCTTGATCAAAAGCACTCGAAAAGGTCTTTTTTATAGCCCGAAGGGCAAAATCTGAATTACATACCGTAGCGGGAGGCATACTCGGGCACGCTTACAACAGTACCCTTTTCACGTGATTCCTCTGCGGCAAAAACGATCATATAATTCAATAACAAGCATATTATAACATACAATGCTGCATATTTCAAGTAGGAGCAAAAATTATGAATTATCAAAAATCACTCATGTTATCATATCTGTGCTTAAGGCTTCTCTCTATATAATCATTGACGAGCTCAAGACCAAACTCCTTTACGAGGTCCATTGCGGAAAACTCGTCGCTCTCGCTTGTAATGAGGCAAGGACCCAGAAATGAAGGAACATCCATTTTTACCTTGTTGCCGTATTTCTGCGCTATTTTCTGAAACTTTCCTTCATTAAAGTCGAGATGGCACACAACGTAATCGAGATTTATGTCGGCAACGCAGTAGGGGAAGTAGTTAGAACCTGACGCAACTACCTTTCCCATAGGATCTATTATATCGGCGGGTGCGGGATAATGACATGCCGATACAAGATATGTCCTCGTATCATACGCAAAGAAATTCTTCATCATGCCGCCTCCGTAATCTGAGCAAAAAAGCATGAGATCGGGGTTTCTCTTTTTGTATCTCGCTCTTATTTCCTCGAAATTCAAGTCAAAGCAAACGACAACCCCTACAGTGCCGAAATCACACTCAAAAACGGTCTCTTCTCTGCCGGCAAGGACATTGTTCCTTGATGTCTCGGTAACAACTATATGATTCTTATCATAATGACCCATAACATTACCGTCTCTGTCTATCATTAAAACGCTGTTCCGATTTGTTCCGTCCTCACAGAAGCGATATGTAGGATATGCTATATATACTCTTTTTTCTCTTGCTAAAGTGCAAAGAAAAGAAAGAACCTCATCAAAAATTTCTTTGTAATATAATATACTATTGATATGCTTAGCGTAATAATCGGACGGACGGACACAAAGCTCATATAAAACAATAATATCCGGTTTCTGAGAGAGAACTTTCCCTATGTGCGTGCTGAGAAAAGACTTTGCGTAATCCGCATAGCTTACATTATCCGGTTTTTCACTCAAAAGGCATCTCTTCATGCTGAGCGATGCCACTCTTACGTATCTTGCCATAAATTTTTCCACCTTTTATTCTGTTAAAAGTTATATTAAAGCAATATTTTTCTTCCCTCTTTTTCCGACTTATACGCCGCCAAAACTATGTCTACAGGCTTTTTGCCCTCATAGACGCTTATTAACGGCTCTCTGTCTTCTTCTATTGAGGATATAAGGTCCTCAAACTGTATTTTGTGATACTTATTGCTTATCGCCATGGGGTTGTTATGGCTTGCGGTCACGCTCTTTTCCTTCTGCTCGGGCATAGGAGTGCCCTCTATATCCCAGACGACTATTCTGTCCTCCTCGAGAACTACGCTTCCCTCCGTGCCGTGTATCTCTATTCTGCGCGGATATCCCGGATTTACGCTTGTCGTTCCCTGTATTGTGCCGATAGCTCCGTTTGCGTATTCAACTGTAAGAGATGCGGTGTCCTCTACCTCTATATTGTGTAAAAGCGTCCTGCAACAGCCCATAACGCTCTTGACATCTCCCACTATATACTGTAGCAGGTCTATGCCGTGTATCCCCTGATTCATCAGCGCGCCTCCGCCGTCCATAGCCTTCGTCCCTCTCCATGAGGAATTATAGTATTCGGCAGAGCGGTGATACTTCATATAAATATCGGCAAGTATTATCTTTCCAAGCTGTCCTCTTTCTACCGCTTGCTTCACAGTCTGTACCGCAAGGCTGAATCTGTATTGGGAAATCACCTCTCCCTTTACGTGATTTTTTTCCACCGCCGAAATAACGGAGGAAAGCTGTTCCTCTGTTATAGCCATTGGCTTTTCCACTATAAAATGCTTTCCGCTCTCTGCCGCCTGTATGATAAGAGGGGCGTGAAGACCGCTCGGCGTGCATATGCAAACTATATCGATATCACTGTCGCTGAGCATATCCTCATAAGAAAGATAAACCTTTTGCGCTCCTTTTTTCTCGGCAAAAGCGCTTGCCCTGTCAATATCCTTATCAAAAACGCCCACAAAAGCCGCTCTTGAAATACCAGCTATAACATCTGCATGCAGGTCGGCTATCATTCCGCAGCCGACTATTCCAAATCCGAATTTTTTCATTTTGCTTCGTCTTTCCAATCAGTAAAAAATTAAACAAGTGACTCATAGTAATCGGACTTCAAAAAGATGCCGCCGCTTGTCTTATAAAAATCATCGTCCAAATTAAATATTCCGTTTTTCGCTTCAATAAAGCCTGCTTTTCCGTATAGCGGATGATAGGTCATCATTTTCTCCCAGTTTACGTAATTCTGCGCGCCGTTTGACTCGACTATACCTATCTTCATACCCGGAAAAAGCTCTATCCTTGCGGCAACATTCTTGTTAAAATCCACCATAAGCGGATTGACAGTGAGGTCGGCGCAGAAGCAAGGAATATTCTTCTCCGATGCCGCAAAGAGAATTTTAATGCTCTCCGACATAGTCTTGGCGATAGGCTTCAATGCGATAGCCCCGTAGCCGAGAGCTATTCTTTCGAGCGCATCCCCGACCGAATGAGCCGACTCATCTGCCGCAATTCTGACACCTAAGTCCGAGACATCCACCTTGTATTCCTCGGGAAAAGGCTCCTCTAATATCATAATTCTGTCAAGCGCGCCTATCTGTTCGGCGTAATCCAGAAATTCCTTCAACCTATCCTTTGAATCATATCTTCCGTTGGCGTCAAAATAATAGGGAATGTGACCGTTTTCGGTATATTCTATCTTTATATCCTTTACGGCTTCGTGAATTTCCTTCAGCCTGTTCTTGTCCCACTCGAGCATCTTTTCTCTTGAGCCGTCGCCGTCGGGATCTGAGCCTATCTTTATCTTCAGAAAGAAAAATCCGTCATTTACCAGCTTAAGAACTTCGTCTATGCTCATTTTATAGGTAACGAGCGGAATATTGCAGAGCTTATCCGTCCTTTTTCCGAGAGCGGACCTGTATTTACTCGGAACGAGAGAGAGGAAGTCCTCTGTCCCTCTCATTCTTCCGTAAAGCTGCCAGAGAGCGTTGTCTACAGGCACCAAAGCGTTCAAAGCGAAGGTCTTTTTCAGCTTTCCGTTATTCGTTACCCTTTTAGCGTATTCGTAAACATCTGCAAAAATGGCATCCATAGCCTCTATGGGAGTGCCAAACTCACGTCCCTTCAAAAGCGAGAGCGCATATTCGCTTATTGCTATCATTTTTATGTTGCCGCCACAGACCGAGCTTTCGGCAAAAACGGCAGAATCCGACCAGAGAACACTCTGCACTCCGCAGCCGACTCCGTATTCACCGCTATCGTCGGTCACACGTGCGACAACATTCCACAGCTCGTTTATATAGCCGCCTTTAAATCCGAAGGGCTTTATAAACGGCTCCAAGGTAAAGCTGAGATTTGTGTTTACTATCTTCATATATCAGCCCTTAAAGACATTGGGGTTTGCCGTCATCGCATATTTTGCCTCGAAGGAATAGCCGTCAAATCCGTCCTTCTCCTCAAGCTCGTCTATTGCGACCTCGTTTCCGCCAAGCTCGTCTCTCGACTTCTTTCCGCATATCATAATTTCACAACAATTGACAATAGTTTCGATATCAGCCAATCTGCTCTCGCCCTTCGTCATCTGGTTATATACCTCGGTGAGCATATTCGCATAGAAGTCGCTGTTAGGCGCAAAGCTATATACACCCGTAGTGGTAACTACAGTCATAGAGAAGGGTGCCCACTTAGTTACCTGTGTGGTATACATTCCCGTCACACCGTTTTCATATCTGATAGCGTAGCTTTCGCATTTCACTCCGTCAACTTCATTCGTGCCGACATATTTGTTGCTTACAGCTTTAGCGCCTGCGACCTCGGACATAGCCTCAACTATATGTATGCCGTAATCGAATTCGTTACAGCCGCTTACACCGTAAACGGTTATTACCTTACCTCTCTCCGATTCGGGAAGGGCGAGAAATTCACGGAGTTCCTTCGCGTGACGGATAGCGGATGCTCCGTATATCTTCGCGCCGTTTGCAACAAGCTCCCTGATCCTTTTAGCATCCTTTACGCTTCCGACAATGGGCTTATCTATAAATACGGGCTTGCCTTTATTTATAAAGGGCATAGCTAAATCGAGATGCTTCTCCCAGTTGCAAGCCTGTATAAAGGCTATGTCTATCTCGTCAGCCATTTCCTCGGGCGCAGAAACGCCCTTTGCGTCATATTTGCTCTGAAACCATTCAAAATCCTCAGCCGTTCTGAAAATACTCTTCTTGCAGATGTGAGTATAGCGCATATCAAGACCAAGCTCGTTAATTACATCCGAAAAAGCTCTGGGATGAGAAACATCAATGCTTACGCCGCCTATTTTTACCATTTTATATCTCCTTTACGAAAATAATATTCTTTGCTTTTCTATAGTATAATACATTTTTTTCTTTTTGTATTTACAATTTTTATTCTTACTTTTGCATATTATTGTCCTTTTTCAGAAAATTTCTCCTTTCAAACTGCCCTTGACAGTTTGCCGTTGTGTAAATTTTTTCTCTCTGGGGTATTTGTTCTTCAAAACACTTGAATTTTCTTTCAAAATATGATATTATTGTTTTGTTATGCTTTTTCTTAGTGCGGCATATTGCTTTTAAATTATATTTTCAGCATTATTTGTGCCGTATGTGTTAAACTATAAGGAGCGTTTATGAAAAAAATTGATAAGGTCGTCTTGCGTGAAACAGGCTATATTGCAGTATGGACTCTGATCTTCAGTCTTTTAATGCAGGCTGTTTTTCTCGTAATTGGCAAATATGATATAAGAGTCCTCTTTGGAAATCTGTTGAGCGCATTTATAGCTGTCTCCAATTTCTTTATAATGGGAATTTCTCTTACAAAGGCACTCGAAAAGGATGAAAAAGAAGCCAAGCAGACTATGAAGGTCTCTTCCACTCTCAGAAATCTCTTTATGTTCGTTTTGCTTGTCGTAGGGATAGTTTTTGACTCCGCCTTCAACATTGTGGCGGTGATCCTCCCTCTCTTTTTCCCGAGAGTTGCCATTACTATCCGCCCGTTTATTGATAAAAATTACAGAAACTCGGTCACTGCCGCAGGCGAGGAAGCACCCGCAGAGAACGGTAGTGCCGCTGAAGAAGATATTTCAGAAGAAAGCAAAGGTGAATAACAAAAGTGAATACAAAAGGCTTGAAATTTAAAGCTCTCGATATTTGCTATATTCTTATGATGGTCCTGCCTGTTCTGGCAGCTATAGTGATAAAGATCCTGTATACGCCTGCCTCAAACGATATAGCCATTGTCGGCGCGCTCATATTCTTCACCATTCCGATGCCGCTTCAGGATTTTCCCGTAACCGAATCGCAAATAAATTCGCTTTTCGTGCTTATAGCTATATTCGGACTCTGTCTCTATCTTACCCACGGCATACGCGCAGGCGTAAAGACGAAACGCCAGCTTATAGCGGAATGGATAGTCGAGTCTGTACAAAATATGGTCAAGGAAAATATGGGCGAATATTTTTCGGGCTTCGCTCCGTTCGTTACATCTATTCTGGCTCTGTCTGCATTTTCGAGTCTTATTACACTTTTCGGACTTTACGCTCCGACCTCAGACCTCAATGTTGTCGCAGGTTGGGCTTTGATCGTATTTATTCTTATAACCTATTACAAAATGAAGTGCGGCCCTCTGCACTATATAAAGAGCTTCGGAGATCCCGTGCCGTTCCTCTCTCCGCTTAATATAATAAGCGAGGTAGCGACCCCCGTTTCCATGGCATTCCGTCATTACGGAAACGTGCTTTCGGGATATGTAATATCGGTGCTGCTTGCTACGGCGCTTCAGGGGCTTTCGTCGCTTGTGTTCGGATTTCTCCCCGGCTTTCTTGCCGATATTCCTGTTTTCAGAGTAGGTATTCCCGCCGTGCTTTCGATTTATTTCGATATATTCAGCGGTTGCTTACAGGCATATATATTCGCTATCCTTACCATGCTTTACGTAGCGAGCGGCTTCCCAGCCGATGACTATGAGAAGCGCAGACTGAAAAAGCTGCAAAAAAAGGCAATGGCGCAAACAAATAAGTAAATAAAAAATAAAATAAACAAAATTTTTGGAGGAAAAAAACATGTTAGAACTCGCAATTGGTATTATTCTCGGTGGTTGCGCTCTCGGCGCAGGAACAGCTATGATAGCAGGTATAGGCCCCGGTATCGGTGAAGGTAACGCGGTAGCTAAAGCTTGTGAAGCCATAGGCAGACAGCCCGAATGTAAGGGTAGCGTTACTACTACAATGCTTATGGGTTGCGCTATTGCGGAAACCACAGGTCTTTACGCGCTTGTTATCGCTATTCTTCTTATCTTCGTTGCACCCGGACGACTCGTTGATATTCTGATGAGTGCAATTGGCTGATCTTAAGAAGAGTGTTCATTATGCCGCGTATGCGGCAAAAAGGGAGTTAATATGCAATATTTAGACGTCATTTCCATAAATATATGGAATATACTGGCTTCGCTTGCCAATCTTGTTATTCTTTTTCTCCTCGTCAAAAGGTTTCTCTTCAAGCCCGTTTTACGTATGATAGATGCCCGTCAGGCAATGATAGACGGTAAGATATCGGACGCTGAGCAGGCACTGGCAACAGCAGAGGAAAGCCGTGCGGCATGGGAGGAAAAGCTCTCCTCGGCAAAAGAGGAAGCTGACGGCATAATCAAAGAAGCGACCGAGAGAGCCAAGCTGCGCGCGGATGCGATAATATCCGAAGCGGACGAAAAAGCGCTTTCGCTCGTGCGCCGCGCCGAGGAACAAATTCAGCTTGAAAAGGACAAGGCAGAGTCCGAGATCAAGCATGAAATAGTCGATGTATCGGTAGCTCTTGCCGAAAAGATGCTAAGCCGAAAGCTGAGCGAAGCCGATCACCGCAATATGATAAACGAATTTATAAGCGAAATAGGTGAAGGCGATGGCACAGGTAACTAAGGAATACGCCGAGGCTCTCTTTATGCTTGCTTGCGAGATAAAGAGCGAGCGTGAATTTTTGTCTTCCCTTGAAAAAATTGAAGAGGTATTCAAAGCAAATACCGATTTTACCGAATTTCTCTGCGCACCCAATATCCCCTTTAAAAGTCAGTCCGAGGCGATAGAAAAGGTCTTTTCGGAGGAGCATCACGAATATATAGTTTCGTTTTTGCTTCTTCTGTCTCAGAGAGGCTATCTTCTCGACTTCGGTGAATGTATAAAGGAATATAAGGCGCTGTTGAGCATGAAAGAAACGCTCGTTACAGCTAAGGTAACAGCCGCCGTTTCTCTCAGCGAAGAGGAGCTTGACTCGCTCAAGGCAAGTCTCGAAAAGAAATACAAAAAGCAGATAACTATCGACTTTCACACAGACAGCTCTCTCTTGGGCGGTCTTGTCGTAGAGCTTGACGGTAAAATTATAGACGGCTCACTGCGGCACAAGCTGCAGGATATGAAGGATGTGATTAGCAAATGAGCAAAAGTCCCGAAGAAATCAGCAATATAATCAAAGAACAAATTAAAAATTACAAATCCCGTCTCGAAATGAAGGAAACAGGAACTGTTATACTTATAGGTGACGGAATAGCCAAGGTGTACGGTCTGCGTGAATGTATGGCGAGCGAGCTTCTCGAGTTTGAGGACGGAAGCGTCGGACTTGCGCAGAACCTTGAGGACGAAACTGTTTCGGTCGCTTTGCTTTCGAACGAAAACGAGATAAAGGAAGGCTCTTTGGTCAAGAGAACGGGAAAGGTTCTTTCCGTTCCTGTCGGAGATGCGCTTCTCGGCAGAGTTGTGGATGCGCTCGGACGTCCGATAGACGGCAAGGGTGATATAAAAACCACCGAAACGAGACCCGTAGAAGCCATAGCTCCGGGTATTATAGAAAGAAAGAGCGTCTGCGTTCCCTTGCAGACGGGTATCAAGGCTATCGACAGTATGATACCGATAGGCAGAGGTCAGCGTGAGCTTATCATAGGCGACCGCCAGACAGGTAAGACCGAGATAGCGATAGACACTATAATAAACCAGAGAAATTCAAATGTTATCTGTATTTACGTAGCTATAGGACAGAAGAACTCCTCTGTCGTAAGCCTTGTAAATCAGCTCAAGAATGCGGGCGCTATGGATTATACCATAGTAGTTTCGGCGTCAGCCTCCGAGTCTGCTCCGCTTCAGTTCGTATCCCCCTATTCGGGATGCGCTATGGCTGAATACTTCAGAGAGCAGGGAAAGGACGTTCTTATAGTTTATGACGACCTTTCAAAGCATGCGGTAGCTTACCGCGCAATGTCTCTGCTTATAAGACGTCCCCCGGGACGTGAAGCATACCCCGGCGACGTTTTCTATCTCCATTCAAGACTTCTTGAACGTGCCGTATGTATCGACGAAGCATACGGAGGAGGCTCTATTACCGCGCTTCCTATTATAGAAACACAGGCAGGAGACGTCTCCGCTTATATCCCGACTAACGTAATTTCCATAACCGACGGTCAGATATTCCTTGAAACAGAGCTTTTCCATGCGGGTATCATGCCTGCCATAAACCCGGGTATTTCCGTCAGCCGTGTAGGCGGCTCGGCTCAGTTAAAGGCTATGAAAAAGGTGTCGGGAGAGCTTAAGCTCCTCTACTCTCAGTACCGCGAGCTGCAATCCTTCGCCCAGTTCGGAAGCGACCTTGACGCAGACACAAAGGCGCGTCTCGCGCTCGGCGAAAGAATAGTGGAGATCCTTAAGCAGAACAGAAATTCCCCCGTTCGTGTCGGCTGTCAGGTAGCTATAGTTTATGCCGTAATTAACGGATATCTGAACACTACACCCGTAAAGCGTGTACACGAATACGAGCAGAGCCTTTTCGAGTATATGGAGAACAAATATTCTAAGCTGCTCGAACGGTTTGAGAGCGGATACTTTGACGACTGCGACGTCGAAGAGCTGAAAAAGGCACTTGCAGAGTTTAAGGTGTAAAAAATGGGCGCAAATACTAAACAGCTCAGAAACCGTATAAAAAGCGTTGATTCCACCCTTCATCTGACGAAGGCAATGGGGCTTGTCGCCTCATCAAAGATACGTCGCGCAATGGAGGCAATGAACAACGGTAAAAAATATGAAAGCGCCGTAAGAGGCGCGATAGCCCCTATCTTAAACAGCCCCGAAGCGAAAAAAAGCCCCTATATGACCGAAAAAGCATCAGACAGACTTTGTCTTATCGTTATTGCGGGAGACAGAGGACTTGCGGGCGGATATAACGCCAATATTTTCCGCGCATTGAGAGAATACAGCGATTACGATATCATTCCTATAGGAAAAAAGGCTTGCGAGCGCTTCAAGGGCGAGCTTATAATGGCAGAGGACTTTGATTATAATCAAGCAAAGGAAATAGCCGATAAAATATGCCGCAGCTTTACGGAAGGCAAATACGGCAGAGTAGCCATACTTTGCACACGCTACGTTTCTATGCTCTCGCAGGAGGCATACGTAAAGCAGCTCTTCCCGCTTACCCCTAGCGAAGATGAAAAATCTCACGGAATTATATTCGAGCCGGATGAAATGACGGTGCTTAACACGATGATACCGAGTTATGTCGCGGGTATTCTTATAAGCGCAGTGCGTGAAAGCTTTGCCTGCGAGGTCGCCGCAAGGCGTTGCGCTATGGATTCCGCGGGAAAGAACGCTCAGGAAATGATAGACCGCCTCGGTCTTGAATATAACAGAGCGAGACAGAGCGCCATAACTCAGGAAATTACCGAAATCGTTGCAGGCAGCGGCACTGATTAAAGGAGGAAAAAAGAATGTCAAGCGAAGCTAAGGGCAGCGTCGCTCAGGTCATGGGACCTGTTGTTGACGTCCGTTTTGAAGAAGGCTTTCTGCCTTCTATAAATAACGCTCTCACTATGCAGATAGGCGAGAGAAAGCTGACAGTCGAGGTCTCCCAGCATATAGGAGACAATATTGTCAGATGTATTGCCATGTCCTCAACAGACGGACTTAAAAGAGGCACACCCGTAACCGATACGGGCAGAGCCATAAGTGTTCCCGTCGGCAGAGAGACTCTCGGCAGAATTTTCAATGTTCTCGGAGAGACGGTTGATAATAAGCCCGCCCCCGAATTCAAGGAAACAAGAAATATTCACAGAAATGCTCCGGATTATAATGAGCTTGCTACCTCTACCGAAATACTCGAAACGGGTATAAAGGTAATAGACCTTATCTGCCCCTATGCAAAGGGCGGTAAGATAGGTCTTTTCGGAGGCGCGGGAGTCGGTAAGACAGTGCTTATTATGGAGCTTATAAACAATATAGCGAAGGAGCATGGCGGTCTTTCCGTATTTACGGGCGTAGGCGAAAGAACCCGTGAGGGAAATGACCTTTATAACGAAATGAAGGAGTCGGGAGTTTTATCAAACACCACCCTTGTATACGGTCAGATGAACGAGCCGCCCGGAGCGAGAATGAGAGTTGCCCTGTCGGGACTTACCATGGCGGAATATTTCCGTGATGATGAAGGTCAGGATGTGCTTCTCTTTATCGACAACATCTTCCGTTTCACGCAGGCAGGCTCAGAGGTTTCGGCACTTCTCGGAAGAATGCCGTCCGCGGTTGGTTATCAGCCCACACTCGCTAATGAAATGGGTATGCTCCAGGAGCGTATCACTTCAACGAAAAAAGGCTCTATAACCTCTATTCAGGCAGTATATGTTCCCGCCGATGACCTGACCGACCCTGCACCTGCTACAACATTTGCTCACTTGGATGCTACAACGGTTCTTTCACGTAGCATAGCATCTCAGGGCATCTACCCGGCGGTAGATCCGCTTGAGTCCACGAGCCGTATTCTCTCTCCCGAGATCTTGGGCGAGGAGCATTATTACGTAGCGAGAGAGGTTCAGAGAATACTTCAGAGATATCAGGAGCTTATGGATATCATCGCTATCATGGGTATGGATGAGCTTTCCGACGAGGATAAGCTCTTGGTTGCGAGAGCGAGAAAGATACAGAGATTCTTGTCTCAGCCCTTCCACGTATCCGAGAAATTCACAGGCTTCGAGGGAGTTTACGTTCCCCTTTCCGAAACTATCAGAGGCTTCAAGGAAATTATTGAAGGAAAGCATGACGACCTTCCCGAATCCGCATTCCTCTTTGTCGGTACTATAGAGGATGCGATAAAAAAAGCCGAGAAGCAGGTGTGATATGAACAGCTTTAAATTGACGGTATCCTCCCCGAACGGCAATGTCTGGGAAGGAGACGCAGTTTTTCTTTCACTCAGAGGAATATGCGGAGACCTCGCTATTATGGCGAACCATACTCCCTTCATCACCCCTGTCAAGCCCTGTAACGTAAAAATAGAGCTACAGGACGAGAGCGAGCTTCACGGAAGCCTGAAGGACGGACTTCTCACAGTTGCAGACAACTGTGTAACTCTGCTCACGGGAAGCTTTGAGCTTGAAAAGTAATACTAATTTTTCATAAGACGAAGACAGTGCGGAATTTTGACGCTGTATCCTTTAAGGAGAAAAGGAGCTTGACATGAATATTCGCTATACCGCCATTCCTCGCCCGAAAGCGTCGGGCGAAAATCCGTTTACCGTGGCTGCCGCCGAGGCAGCCCGCTCATTCCATAGCACCCTGCCCGGCTATGCGCCAACGCCGTTGGTCACGCTCCGTGCGCTCGCCTCACGCCTCGGTATCGGCTCGATTTCGATAAAGGACGAGAGCCGCCGCTTTAACCTTGATGCATTCAAGTCGCTTGGGGCATCCTTCGCGATGAATGCGCTGGCAAACGGTCGCTCCGCCCTCACCTTTGTGACCGCCACCGACGGAAATCACGGTCGCGGTGTGGCTTGGGCGGCTCGTCTTTTCGGTCACCGCGCCGTTGTCTATATGCCTAAGGGCTCGTCACCCGAGCGTCTGGAAAACATCCGTGCCCTTGGCGCGGCGGCAGAGATCACCGAGCTTTCCTACGATGATTGCGTGCGCTATGCAAGCCGTATGGCTGAAGAAAACGGCTGGATTCTTATACAGGATACCGATTTTGACGGATACTATGACGTCCCCCGCCTTATTATGCAGGGCTATACCACAATGGGAATCGAGATCCGCGACGCGTGGAATGGACCTCCGCCCACCCATATTTTTTTGCAGGCAGGAGTTGGGGCAATGGCAGGAGCGATGAGCGGCTTCTTTGCCGACCTGTACGGAGAGGCGCGTCCTACCGTAGTTATAGTTGAGCCGACAGGGGCGGATTGCATCTACCGTACCGCCGCCGCAGGCGACGGGCAGTACCATGTCTGCCGTGAGCTTAACACAATTATGGCGGGGCTTTCCTGCGGTGAGGTCTGTACCGTAGCCTACGATATCCTATCACGTCACGCCGATTATGTCGTCGCCTGCCCCGACTCTGTCAGCAAGACCGGAATGAGGCTTCTTTCACACCCCGAATTTGGCGACGACGCCGTGATCTCGGGTGAAAGCGGAGCGGTCTGCGCAGGGCTTGTTTTTGAGCTGATGACCTCTCGTGAGCTTGCCGAGCTTCGCGCGCGCCTTTCTCTTAATGATGCCTCGCGTGTACTCTGCATCAGCACCGAGGGAGCGACCGACAAGGCGGTTTTTGAGGAAATTACGGGAATTTCTCCCGTATGATAAAACAAGATAATCGAAAATCCTGTCACGAAAAGCTTTGAGCTAAAAGAAGAAAAAATAAAAACCGATTTGAAATTCAAAACGGGGCTGTCTCATTAAGATAGCCTAAAAAAAGCGGATGTTCTTTACCGAAAGGTATTGAGCATCCGCTTGCTTTGTTGTATAATTTAATTGCAACAAATAATACACAAGAAAGCGAGATAATTATACAAC
>SVQV01000027.1 GCA_015065175.1 Oscillospiraceae bacterium
CGGAACCGCCTGCCAAGGACTTAACCTCGTCAACTGTTACGCAGTTGTAGTCGCCCTCGATTGTGTGCTTGAGACAGCTTGCCGCAACAGCAAACTCGATAGCCTCCTGAGTCTTATAGCCGTTAAGCAAAGCGTAGATAAGACCGCCGCCGAAGCTGTCGCCGCCGCCAACACGGTCAACGATATGCATATGGTAGGTCTTGGAGAAGCAGTAATCCTGTCCGTCATAAAGGAGAGCTGCCCAGTCGTTATCGTTAGCGCTGATAGAGCTACGGAGAGTGATAGCAACCTTCTCGAAGCCGAACTTATCCATAAGCTGTCTTGCAACGCTCTTATATCCCTCGTGATTTACCTTACCCGACTCGATATCGGTGTTCTCAGCGGAAATGCCGAATACGTCATATGCGTCTTCTTCGTTAGAGATACAAACGTTTACATAAGGCATAAGCTTTGTCATTGTTTCTCTTGCCTCTTCTCTCGACCAGAGCTTCTTACGGAAGTTGAGGTCGCAGCTTACCTTAACGCCTGCTTCCTTCGCAGCCTTACAAGCCTCGAGACAGATCTCCGCAACTGTAGGATTGAGAGCGGGAGTAATTCCTGTAAAGTGGAACCAGTCAGCACCCTCGAATATCTTCTTCCAATCAAAGTCCTCGGGCTTAGCGAGAGCTATAGCGGAATATGCGCGGTCATAAATAACCTTGGAGGGACGCTGAGAAGCACCCTTCTCCAAATAATAGATACCAACTCTTTCACCACCGCGAACGATCATAGAAGTATCTACGCCGAATTTACGGAGAGAGTTTACTGCCATCTGACCTATTTCGTGCTTAGGAAGCTTGGTAACAAAAGCGGCATCAAAGCCGTAGTTAGCGAGTGAAACAGCAACGTTTGCCTCACCTCCGCCGAATGTAGCACCGAGCTTGTCTGCCTGAAGAAATCTGTAATATCCTTCGGGTGCGAGACGAAGCATCACTTCACCGAATGTAACAACCTTTGCCATGATAAAATCATCCTTTCGATAATTAAATTTTTTGTCAGATATATTATAGCACCTTTTTCTCGATTTGTCACTATATTTTTCGATATTTTTCAAAACTTTACAAAAAAAACACCAAAAAACAGCTTTTTTGATTGACTATTTCCAAATATGTGGTATAATATAACTGTAAAATTTTATATTTTAAGGAGATTTTTTATGGCTTTCATTAAAGATAACTTTATGTTGCACTCCAAAACGGCTGAAAAGCTTTTCCATGATTACGCAAAGGATCTGCCTATAATTGACTATCACTGTCACCTTCAGCCTAAAATGATAGCTGAAAACTATCAGTTCAAAAGCACATACGATCTTTTCCTCGGCGGCGACCACTATAAATGGCGTCAGATGCGTTCTAACGGTGTACCGGAAGAATACATCACAGGCGACAAGGATGATTTCAGCAAGTGGGAAAAATGGGCTGACACGCTTTCGCTTCTCATAGGCAACCCTCTCTATCACTGGACACACCTCGAGCTTGACCGTTATTTCGGCATTAAAGAGCCTATGACACTTGACAACTGCAAATCTGTCTGGGATAAATGTAATGAGCTTCTTAAGCGTGACGATTTCCGCGCGCAGGCTCTTATCAAAAAGTCGAACGTTGAAGTTATCTGCACAACAGACGATCCTATAGATACACTCGAATACCACGAGCAGCTCAAGGATTTCGAGACAAAGATACTTCCTACCTTCCGTCCCGACAAGGCAGTTGAGATAGGAAAAGAGACATTTGTTCCCTACATAAACAATGCAGGCATAAAGACATATGAAGAATTGCTCAACTGGCTTTCCGCACGTATTGAATTCTTCAATGCGCACGGCTGCCGTCTCTCCGACCACGCTTTAGAGGCAGTTCCCTTCGCGCTCGGAGATGCTAAGGCTGTTTTCGAGAAAAGGATGAACGGCGGCGAGCTTACTGTTACCGAAATTGACGTTTTCAGAACCGCTGTTCTCAAGCACTGCGCATCCGAATACGTAAAGCTCGGCTGGACTATGCAGCTCCACATCGGCGCGCTTCGTAACAACAATACAAAGATGTATCACAAGCTCGGTGCTGACACAGGCTTCGACTCCATAAACGACCTTGAGATTGCCGCAAGCCTCTCTCGCTTTATGGATAACCTTGAAGTAGACGATGCTCTTCCCAAGACCATTCTTTACACATTGAACCCGAAGGACAACTATGTTCTCGGCACAATGCTCGGAAACTTCCAGAAATCTCCCACCGCAGGCAAGATCCAGTTCGGATCGGGCTGGTGGTTCAACGACCACAGAGACGGTATGGAGGATCAGATGCGCGCGCTCGCTAACCTCGGCATGCTCGCTAACTTTGTCGGCATGCTTACAGACAGCCGCAGCTTCGTTTCCTACACACGTCATGAATATTTCAGAAGAATTTTCTGTAACCTCATCGGCTCCTGGGTAGAAGCAGGCGAATATCCGAAGGATTGGAAAATGCTCGAAAAGATAGTTAAGGGCGTTTGCTACAATAACGCAAAGAACTATTTCAATTTCTGATTTTGATATAAAATTAAAATCATATGGATCAGCGTGATGTTCTTAGTAGAGAATTTGAATATTAAACGCAGTGCGAGCATCACATTTGACCGGTCAATGTACTTGGGCTAAGCCCAAACCCATATTAGAAGCAAAAAGAGCAAGAGTAAAAGGATAAACTCCCTTCTATTCTTGCTCTGTTCGTTTTTATGAATGAATTGACGCTTTCGCATCATGAGTTGGCTTCGCCATGATTTCTCGCTTCGCTCCATGAATTGAATTACAACCTATGTGCCGTAAGGCACAATTCATGCCGCAGGCAATTCACGAAAGCATCGCTTTCAATTCATGCAAGTGCAAAGTTGCAATTCATTGCGTGTTCTCCGTTAAGGATAACACGCATTTGCTTCGTAGGACTTTTTTATGTATATTTTGCTTTAAATTGCTCGGAAGCCTCTGCCTATTATTTCGCTTGTGTTGGCTACTATAATGAATGACTTCGGATCTACTTCCTTTGCGTATTTGCGGAGTCTTACGCCCTCGGTTCTGCGGCAGACTGTAAGAAGAACGGTTTTTTCTGTGTTTGTAAATCCACCGACCGCATCGACCTCTGTCACGCCGTGATGAAGCTCATTCATAATGAAATCGGCTATCTCCTTCGGCTTATCGGTCACTATCGTGAAGTACTTACAGAGATTCATATTTTCTATTACGCTGTCGATTACGAACGCCTTGGCGAACAAGCCCATCATTGAGAAAAGACCTGTTTCGATATTGAACACGAAGAAGGATGAAAAGGCTATTATAAAGTCGGTGCAAAGAAGCGCTTTTCCCGTATCCAAGCTGGTGTACTTCTTTAGTATCATGGCGACAATATCGGTACCGCCCGAGGATGCGCTGCAATTAAAGAGTATAGCCGAGCCGAGTGCGGTAAGGACTATAGCGTAAACAAGCTCAAGAAAGGGCTGATCGGTAACGGGCGCTTCAAGCGGTATGAATTTTTCAAGAATCATAGAGAGTCCCGAAAAAAGCAGACTTGAATATACCGTCTTTATACCGAAGCTCTTTCCGACAAGAAAAAATCCGACAATGAGCAAGGACACGTTAAGTATCGTGATGATACTACCGGGAGTCAGATAGGGATTTTTGAAAAGCTTTCCAAAAATCGTAGCAATACCCGAAACTCCGCCCGTGGAAAATCCGTTCGGTATTTTAAAAAAGTACACACCTGCCGTCAAAAGAACGGTGCCTAATGTCAAATAAAAGAATTCGGCTATCAAGGTTAATTTTTTTCTTGTCATTTCATTCACCGCAATAGTATTAAATCAAAGACCAAGCTGATCTATGGAATTATACATGGAGCGTACTTCTTCTGTTTTTTCGGCGCAGTACGCTTCCATAGTTTTTATTTGCTCGTCGCTGAATGCGGAAAGCTCTCCGTCCTTCAGCTTTTTCTTATACATATGGTCGAGAGTCAAGGCGTAATCTATATCTATTGACAATATATGACCTTTTCTTTCGCGCATAACGATGTTGCTGTTTCCGTTGAAAAGCTCTACTACCGCCTTCTGTCCCATCTGTGTGGCGATAAGTCTGTCACGAAGCGTGGGAATGCCACCTCTTACTACGTGCGCAAATCTCGCGAAGCGTGCCTCAATCCCCGTCTCCCGCTCTATTTTCTCAGTAAACGCGGGAGAAAAGTCACTGCCGACACCCTCGGATACAACGACGATAAAGTTTCTCTTTCCCATTGCTCTTGAGCGTCTTATTTTTTCAATGATATAATTCTCATCTGTGGGTACTTCGGGAACCACTACTGCCGTCGCGCCTGTCGCCAACGCGCTGTGCAGAGCTATGTCTCCCGCGCCTCTGCCCATGACCTCTACTACGTTACATCTTGCATGAGACTCACAGGTATCACGTAAACGGTCTATCATTTCAACTACAGTGTTTGTCGCGGTATCGAAGCCTATAGTAAAATCTGTAGAAGCAATGTCATTATCAATGGTAGCGGGAATTCCTACGCAGGGAATTCCGTGAAGTGTAAGGTCTCTCGCGCCTCGGAATGTGCCGTCTCCGCCTATAGCAACTATTCCGTCTATCAAGAATTTATCACAGGTAGCTATCGCCTTCTGCATTCCCTCCGCAGTCTTGAACTCGGGGCAGCGGTCGGAATAAAGCATTGTTCCGCCGTGATTTATAATATTAGAAACATCTCTTATAGAAAACTGCTTGATATCTCCGCTTATAAGTCCGCTGTAACCGCGGTATATAGCCATAACCTCAACGCCTCTGTAAAGTGCTTCTCTTGTTACCGCACGTACTGCGGCGTTCATTCCGGGAGCGTCACCGCCCGATGTAAGAACTCCTATTCTTCTAAATTTTTTCATTTTTTACTACCTTCCTTTATGATGATATTATTATAAAACCATTCTAATCTTCCGTATAATTATTCTTTTCTTCAATCAGTGAAATCATACGCTCTGCCGCGACAGACAGAGGAATGCGGCGGAGATACGCTAAAAAAAATCTTCTCGGAGGAATAGCCTCGCGCAAATCGAGCCTTACGGTTTTTCCGTTTTTCAGGGATTCAAGCGCAAAATTCTCAACGATGGAGGAAACTCCTATTCCTCTTTCGGCAAAATCCAGCAAAAGATCGCTTGTCGCAAGCTCGATAATAGGAGAATTAAACTCCGTGCCGAGATAAGAAGAAACATAGCTTCGTGTAGAGGTATGACGCTCAAGCATAATGAGCGGAAGCTCCGACAGTCTTTCCCGTGTAATACTTTTTTCCTTTGCTACAGGGGAATCGCTTTTTACTATAAATATATCGTTTATTTTCTTTACGGGGATGAGGACGAATTCCTCCTGATTTGCGATTGAAAATGGCTCACTAACCACTCCGAAATCTATCTCACCGCCTCGCAAAGCATCAAATGTCTTTGGAGTGGGGTTATTAGTAACGGTCAGCTTAACCTCGGGATGCATTTCTCTGAACTCTGTGATATAATCGAGCAAAAAGAACTTAAGAGTCATGTCGGACGCACCTATGCGGAGCGTTCCGCTTTTAAGCCCGCTTATCTCACGCAGCTTTTCCTCACCCTTTTCTATAAACGAAAAGGCGTTTTTTATATATTCGTAAAGAACCCTGCCTTCTTCTGTCAGAGTAATACCTCTGTTTGAACGGAAAAATAGTCGCACGTTAAGCTCGCTTTCGAGCGCGGCAAGGTCGGCACTTACAGAAGGCTGAGAAACAAACAGCTTTTTCGCTGTTTCGGAAACACTTTTACATTCTGCCGCCGTAGCAAAGGTTTTATAGCGATTTATATCGTCTATCATCCGTTTCTCCTTCCGCAGTGCTTTATTTCATCTGAAAATTGACCTTTATATTCCGCTTTTTTAGCAAAACAGGCAATCCCAATGTATTATACAACATTTTTTTACTTTTTACAATAGTTTGCCAACAGTTTTTTACAATAAAAATGATTTTAAAGGTTTGGATGTAAAACTTGATTTGTCGGTCTGCTTAATAATATAATTGCCTGTTATTGTTTCGTGGTTTTCCCTCATCCACCGCCTTAAGAAGCAATCCATAAAAAATCTTTGTTACTTCAAACTGTGACGGAGTCACATCATAACTATGCGTAGCATATCATAGCTCGCGCCTTGCCCACAGGGCAATCATAACTGAGTCTGTTGCTTTCGCAACAGACTCATAAATTGCAATTTGCCGCATAGCGCAACGGTTTTATGCGCAATGATTTTTATTTACAGGTTGGGTTTATGTAAACAAAAGTTTACTGCATAATATAGTAAAGACTATAATATTCGGATCGATCCTCAGCATAGCGTGAGGATTTCATAAAGCGTTTAGCGATTTCAAGCGAGCCTCTCTCGTTTATTTCGGTAATACCGAAGTGCTTGACATCGTCGATGAATTTATCTACTGCCTCATCACGTCCGACCGTATCAAGCTCCGATCTTGTTATCTTCAGGAAACGGATAGAGAGATAGTCACGTTCAATTCTTTCTCTGTAGATCTCGTTCTCTGCCACTGTCACAGCCTCTTTAAACAGATCGTCTGACTTTTCTACCAAACCGTCGGTAATAAACTCGGCATTCGGGTATTGATATATCGTAAGCGGCGCGCTCGTGCAAGCCTTTTCCATAAGCGCAAGATACCTTTTAAGGACTTCGCCTGCATTTTTTCCGTAAACTGCGGTAAAAAATCTGTCTGTTTCTTCGTCTATATCGGTCTGCGGATTCCAGAGCAATCTGCTGATTATATACGCCTTTAACTCATCAAAGGCACCGCCTCCGCCGTAAGCGAAGTTGCCCTGCTCCATAAGGCCCGCAATGCCGAGTCTTTGGAAGCAGCGTATATTTTCAGCCATAACGTGAAAATGGAAAAAAGGCTGAAGATAATTTCGGAAGTTGACAGAATAATCCCATACATACAGACGGGATGCATGCTCTCTCCAAGCCTTAAGCGCATTTACAAAAGTAGCCTCGTTTCCCGTCGGATTGCTCTCCGCAAGCTCTTCAAAGGTCTTGTCAAAGCGGTTTCCGAAGGAGCAAATTCTGACGATAACATTATCCCTCGCAACTACCTTTTTGGGGGCGGGTACCGAATACATATATGCGAATGTATGCAGAAGAACTCTCGGATATTCGTCCTTTATCGCATCTGCGAGACGGTTTACAAAATGTATAATAGGTCCTGCCGGGCTTCCCTCACGCTCCTCCAGCTCAAGACAGTTTTTACAGGTACAACGGCGCGGATTATCATTCTGCGCTACCGAGAAAACTCTGCATTCGGGATTGTTTTTTATCCAGCCTCGGAGCGACCTTTCGGCTATTTCATAGACCTCGGGATTGGTAAGGCAGAGCTGAGTGTCACGCTCACGCTTTCCGTCTCTCTCCGAAAAGTATTCGGGATGAGTGTCAAAATAGATGTCCTCGGGAACTAAGTCTCTGAATGAGTGGTGGAAATTGAACCATTTCATTCGTCCTCCCTTCGCAACCGACAGATCGCAAAGGCTCGCATTCAAGCGATTTTTGGAAGCAAACTCACCGTTGAAGGCGTTTCTGAAATAAGCGTCACGGCACTCAAAGGCAGGCTCCTCCTTTATCTCGCCAAGCTCTATTTTCAGGACCGAAAAGGTGTCTATTGTATCAACATCCTTTGTAAAGCATCTGTAATTACAGAACAGCTCCAAAAATCTGTATACGCCGTAAAGAACGCCTCTCGAACTGCTTGCGGTTATAGTGATGTTCTCGCCTGCGCTCCTAATACAAAATCCGTCCTCCTTCAGGTCGTCCTCTATACCTGTTTCTCCGCGCACGTTTGCGCCTATACGAATTTCGGGACCGCGCTTCGGACATCTGTCCGAATAATACGGAATTGCCGCATTTGTAGCGCGCAAAAGATATTTCTGTAATTCAGACGCCGCATATCTTACAGTCTCGTCCGAATACTGATGGTTTACGATGTGAAAATTACTTTCGCCGTTTTCGGCAATAATATACTGCATACTCTTTTTCCTCACTTTTTATAGAAAAAATTATTCCTGCGACACTGCGCGTCTTATATTCCAGTCGTTTTTCTCAAGGCGTTCTATTGCCGTCTCTCGCTGACAGGAAAGTATCTCGCAGACAATGCGAATAGTACGCTCCTTCAACTTTTCGTTACTCGGCTTAAGATTTATCATCAGATTTTCATACACCGTACCTATTTTAGCCATAGCGCAGGTAGTAAGCATATTAAGCACCATCTTATGTGCGGTACCTGCCTTTAAGCGTGTCGAGCCTGTTATGACCTCAGCACCTGTATCGGTGACTATTGCAATATCGGCAAGAGGTATTATCTGCGCATCCGAATTACAGGTAAGAGCCACAGTTACAGCCCCACGCTCTCTTGCAGTCTTAAGAGCCGCCTTTACATATGAGGGATTTCCCGCAACCGATACTCCGACAAGCACATCTCCCTCGCCGACACCGTAATCGCATACATCACGGCTTCCGCATTCCGCATCATCCTCCTGATTTTCAGCCGCCTTGAACATACATTCCTTGCCGCCCGCGATAATTCCCTGTACCATATCCGGCGAGACTCCGAAGGTAGGGGGACACTCTGCGGCATCTATAACACCAAGTCTTCCCGACGTACCCGCGCCGATAAAAAACAGCCTGTGACCGTGTTCAAATGCCTTCGCTACAGCGTCTATCGCCCGACTTATATCCGAAGAGGCCGCCTCGACTGCGCGGACTGCATTATAGTTTTCCTTTGTCATGACCTCAATCATCTGCTCGGTTGTCATTTTTTCAAAATTCATAGTGTTTGGGTTTCTCATCTCTGTTTTAATCATCGTATGTCATAGCTCCTTGCAAATATATCGTTAAAATCTTTATTCGGCTTACCGAAGCGCTGAACACAATAATTACACGCTCCGTAAATAGAAGGCATTTCGGGAAAAATATAGGTGACATCCTTTATATCCTTCAGATTTTCAAGCAGGATATCCTTACGGGCGGTAAGACCTCCCGAAATTATTACAGTACGGGCATCGGTAGAATTGATCGCGCCCCTCAGCATATCCGAAAACAGTGCGGCGGCTTCCGCTACTATTCTTTTGGCAACAGAGTCGCCCTTGTCGTAAGCTTCAAAAAGAAGCGGCGCGAAGGCGGCTATCTCGTCCTTTGTCTTGACAAACAGGGTATTGATATTATCTGTCGCCTTGCCGCCGAGCTTTTCGGCAAGCATAGAAGAAAGGAGAGTTTTCTCGCCTATGCCGTCCTCAGCGGCAAGGACTGCTCGCACAGTCTCGCTTCCGAGATAATAGCCGTTATAATTTCTGTCGTAGAGGTATCCCCAGCCGCCTATTCGGCGCAGCTCACGTCCGTTTTTTATGTATATGACCGAGCCTGTTCCCGCTATTGCGGCTATACAGTTTTCTGAATACGGGGTACTGTATATCGTGTTTATGATATCTCCCAATATTTCTATTTTTATATCGGGATAAAGCTTCGAAAGTCGGCTGAAGACGGCTTTGTTATTTTTATCGAGACCGCAGCCCGAAATTCCCGCAAAAAGTCCTTCCACCTTGACTGCTAATGTCAACATAAGGTCTATGCCGGTTTTTAAAACAGAGACCGTGGTATCCATTCCGTAAATATTGGGATTTGTACCGCCCAAGCGATGCTGCATAAGCACCTCTCCGCTCTCGTTAAATAGGCAAAAATCGGTTTTCGTACCGCCTCCGTCAATCCCTATAAACAATCTGCCTCCGTTCGACTCATCGTTATTTTCCAAAAGTGCGTCCAAGGAAACTCCAAGCGCTTCGGCAAGAGCGCAAAGCTTCTGAACGTCGGGATAGCAACGTCCCGTCTCCCATTTTGAGACTACCTGCTCGGTAACGAAAAGTCTTTCCGCAATATCACGCTGTGTAAAGGAACGGCGCTTTCTGTACATTTTAAGGCGCGCTCCGAGTAAAGCTGCTGAATACATCTCTTCCTCCTGTCTTTTTTATTCCGAGAATATTATAACACAAAAATCTACAAAATAAAACACCTTTTTTGGATATATGCAGATTTTTTATCAACCTTGGGTTGTTTTTTCTCTTGGATTTTCTTTTAATTTAAGTCCAGAAATTATATGTATACTCAGATGGGGATACTCCCATAGTTTTTTTGAACTCTACCGAAAAGTGCTTGTAGTCGTTATATCCGCAGCGCTCGGATATTTCCTGTAATCTATAATAGCCCGCTATTATCAGCGACGCGGCATATCTTATTCTGTAATTTATAACGTACTGCTTAGGCGAAATTCCGAATTTCTGCTTGAAGAGCTTTCGGAAATAGGTTTCGCTTATATATGACTTTTCTGCCGCCGTCTGCAACGAAAAGCTCTTTTTAAGACAGTTTTCTTCTATATATTTTATAGAGAGGTCTATTTTGGAATTATACTCATACGATTTTTTGTTATCCTTATAAAGCTCGGAGAATATATTATTCAGCAGAGCCGCCGAATCGTGCTTATAGGATATATCCTTTTTATTCCAACAATCCAGAATTTTTGTAAAAAGAACACGGTATTTTTCGGACTCTGTCGGAAAAAAGCTCTCTATTGAATTAGTGTGATAGCTGAAGGACTTGAAGTGTATAACTATCATTTTATCCCTGTTCGTTATTCTTGTGTAATCGACGTCGGACGGGAAAAAGCCTATGGAATTATCTGTAAAATTCAAGGATCTATCCCTGTATTCTATCACCGTATCAGCCTCAATTCTGAAAGATAGCGCATCGAAATTGCGCTTGAAATTATACATTTTTACAGCCCCTTGGTCAAAAAAGAGGACATCCAATATCTGAAAACCTACTGTTTCTTGCTCGAAAATCACGAATACCACCTCCGTTAACACTTATATTATAACATTTTTGTTTCGAAAAATCAACCTATTTGCCCGATTTTCAGGTGTGATACAGCTTTTATATATGCTAAAATATATAAAAAGGCTTATATAGCAAGAAAAAATCAATTTTAAGAGGTGAAAAATATGCAACAGTCAACAAAAGAGCTTATTTCGGAAAACGTGAATCTTTGCTCCGCTCCCTCAGAGCTGAAGATAACCGATATAAGAGTTACGAACATTAACGGCGCGCCTAAGCACTGCCCTCTGATAAAGGTATATACCAATCAGGGCTTGGTGGGATACGGAGAGGTGAGAGACGCGTCAAGCGCGACCTATGCGCTTATGCTTAAATCAAGACTGATAGGAGAAAATCCCTGTAACGTAGACAAGCTGTTCAGAAGAATAAAGCAGTTCGGCGGTCATTCACGTCAGGGCGGCGGTGTCTCGGGTCTTGAGATAGCATTCTGGGACTTAGCGGGAAAGGCATGGGGAGTTCCGCTCTGGCAGATGCTCGGCGGAAAATTCCGTGACAAAGTGAGAATGTATTGCGACACCGACGTTGACGGAAAGCATACGGGAACGGATATGGGAAACGCCCTCAAAAAGCGAATGGAGCAGGGCTTTACCTTTCTCAAAATGGACCTCGGCATTGAGCTTATGCTTGACGAAGAGGGATGCTTGAATGCTCCTCTCGGATTTTTAGAGGATATAAAGAAGTATTCTATGAAAGCCATAAATCACCAGAAGGGCTCAATAGATATGGATATGATGCTTGGCAAAAACTACGAGGTATTCACTATTCCTCATCATGCGACAGGCATACATATAACCCAAAAGGGTATGGACTATCTTGAAGATTATGTAAGACAGGTAAGGGATGTCATAGGATACGAGGTGCCGCTCGCTCTCGATCACTTCGGTCATGTCTGTTTAGAGGACTGCATCATGTTCGCAAAAAGGCTCGAAAAATACAACATTGCCTGGATAGAGGACGTAGCCCCCTGGCATTATACCAATCATTATGTGAAAATAGCGAATAGCTGTAACGTTCCCATCTGCACGGGTGAGGACATATACCTCGCAGAGAATTTCGAGCCTCTTATGGAAAAGGGCGGTGTATCCGTAGTTCATCCCGACATTCTTACCGTAGGCGGCGCTTTGGAAATGAAGAAGCTCGGTAATATGTGCGATAAATACGGGGTCGCAATGGCAATACATATGGCGGAAAGCCCTATCGCCTGCATGGCGGCAATTCACGCGGCGGCGGCTGTGCAAAACGTTCTGGCAGTTGAATTTCATTCGGTAGACATTCCCTGGTGGAACGACCTTGCGATAGGTATAGACAATCCTCTGTTCAAGGACGGCTTTGTAAATGTCCCCAACAAGCCGGGACTCGGAATTGACAGTCTTAGCGAGGAGCTTATATCTCAGCACATACACGAAAAATATCCCGGTGTATGGGAGGACAGCTCACAGTGGAATTCCGAATGGGCAAATGACAGGGAGTGGAGCTGATGCTTAAAATAAGATGGATAGGTCAAAACGGATATATTCTGTCGGATGGAAAAACCGAAATTACTATCGACCCTTATCTTTCAAACGCAGTTGACAGAATAGCCAAGCGCGGACGAATGGTAGATGCCCCTATTTTGCCGCAGGAGCTGAAAAGCGATGTTATCATCTGCACACACAATCATCTTGATCATGTCGATATTGACGCCATTCCTTTGATGAAAAAGGAGAAAATACTCTTTCTTGCCCCTGAGGATGCGAAAAAAACTCTTTTCGACTGCGGTGTTATAAATTACAAGAGCTTCGATGAAGGAGCTTCGATGATGGCAGGAGATTTCAATCTTACAGCCGTTTTTGCCGATCACACCGTATCTGCTATCGGTGTTATAGTGAAGATTGACGGAATTACGATGTATTTTTCGGGGGACACCGAATATAACGAAAAACTCGAAAAGCTTAAAAAATACAATATAGATATTATGTTTATATGTATAAACGGCAAGCTCGGAAATATGAACGCCGATGAGGCGGTGACTCTGACAAAAATACTTTGCCCGCGTGTTGCTGTTCCTACACACTACGGAATGTTCGAGAGCAATACCGAGGATCCGTTAAAATATACGCAAAAGCTTGACTGCGGCTTTATTATGGAGCATAACACAGAATACGATATAAAAGAGGTGCTTGAAAATATTTGATTTGAACGGAAAGACCGCACTCGTCACAGGCTCTACTCAGGGCATAGGATTTGAAATAGCGCGACTTCTCTCCGAGCATGGAGCGAAGGTTTTCATAAACGGAGCTGTAAGTGACGAAAAATGCAAAAAGGCGAGCGAAAAAATCCCTAATTCAGTTCCCGTAAGGGCAAATCTCTTGAAGCTCGACGAAATTGAAAAATTATATGAAATGACGGGTGATGTCGATATTCTCGTACTGAACGCATCTATTCAGTACAAACGGAAGTGGAACGAGTTTACCTTGGAAGAATATGACACACAGATGAACTGCAATCTGAAAAGCTCTTATCTGCTTATAAAAAAATATGCGGAGGGAATGAAAAGCAGCGGCTGGGGCAGAATTGTCGCTATAGGCAGTGTAAACCAGTACAAGCAGCACCCCGAACTGTCTCTTTACGGAATATCCAAGGCGGCGCAAATGAAAATGGTGCAGAATTTTGCTCCCTTCCTCGCCCCATACGGAGTGACCGTAAACAATGTCTCCCCGGGGGCAATCGATACTCCGAGAAACGCAGAAGCTCTTGAAAACGAGGATTTCAAGAAAAAGGTGAGCGACAGCATTCCCTGCGGATATATAGGATTGCCCTCGGATATAAGTCCCGCGGTTCTTCTCTTATGCTCGGAGGAGGGCAGATACATAACAGGCTCGGAAATAATTATTGACGGTGGTATGCACCTGTAATATAGGAGGAATATTTATGCATTTCAATGACAGAAACGAAATAATAGCGCTTACCCCTCACTGGAAGGGCGAAAGACTGCCCGACGGCAGACCGAAGGTAGACGAAAAATACTTGAAGGCACTTAAAACTCTTACCTTGGAGGAGGTATGGAAGCCTATTTTCGTAAAGGGCTATGAAAGTCAGTTCGAGGGCAGACTTCACACCCTGCACGATGACGGCAGAAAGCTTATCGGACGTGCCGTTACTGCTACATACTGTCCTTTCCGTCCCGATCTCGACGAGGTAACGAAGGACGTGGGAAGAAGCGAGAACAGAACAGGCACGTACAATCAGTGGGTAATAGACAATCTTATGGAATATGACGTACCCGTAATAGATATGTACGATAAAATCTACAAGGGCACATTCTTGGGCGGAAACCTCACGACAGCGCTTAAAAACAAAACGAAGAACGAAAACGGAGGCGCGGTCATCTGGGGCGGAATACGTGACACCGAGCAGATGAAAAAGGTGTCCGACACACAGGTATATTACAGAGGAATAGACCCCACACCTATACGCGACTTTATAATGACAGGCTACAATACGGTAACGAGAATAGGAAATGCGGTATGTCTGCCGGGCGACGTTGTATTCGGCGCAGGCGGAGGCGTTCTCTTTATCCCAAGCCATCTTGTAGAGGAGGTCGTAGGCGGCGCGGCAAAAACGCAGGTGAAGGACCTTTTCGGCTTTGAGATGATTAGTCAGAACAAATTCACCACCGCGCAAATAGACAAAAACACCTGGACTAAAGAGATGCTCGATCTGCTTATGGAGTTTATCGAGAAGGACGATCGTGCCGAAAGCTACAGAGGTCTTGACTGGTCGCTTGAATACGATCTCGCGATAAACGGTGACCCGACCGATACTCAGTCGGCTTTATAAGCAAAAGGGAAAAGCTATGAACGAAAGAAGAGAAATTTTAAGATCCTTTGAGGAAAACAAGGATTATATAAACAAAAGAGTATCCGAAGGGATAGAAAAAAGCCGTAAGGGAAATTTATCCCTTAAAATTCTCGACAAAAGCGGAAAGCCTATAAGCAACGCCAACGTAGAAATAAATCAAGTAAGCCACGAATTCAAATACGGCGCGAATATTTTTATGCTCGACGAGTTTGAATGTGAAGAAAAAAACGCCCTCTACAGAGAGCGCTTCAAGGAAATATGCAATATTGCGACACTTCCGTTTTACTGGAAGGACTTGGAGCCGACCGAAGGAAAGCCCCGCTTTGAAAAAAGCTCCGAGCGTGTATACCGTCGCCCTGCGCTTGACTTATGCATAGAGTACTGCAAGGAAAACGGAATAGAGCCAAAGGAGCATTGTCTCGTTTATGACACATGGATGCCAGACTGGCTCGACAAAAACGACCTGCCGCTCATAAAAGAGAAATATGAGGAGCGCATAAGAATTTTAGCAGAGCGCTACAGAGAGCATATTCCCGTCTGGGAGGTAACGAACGAAACCCTATATATCCGCAAGGACGGCTCGGCTTTATACTATTCTCCCGACCTCATCGAATGGAGCTTCAAATGCGCCGAAAAATATCTGCCGAGCAACAGACTTCTTATAAACGATGCTCATCTCAATATATGGACGGTATTCAACGGAAACCGCAGTCAGTATTATATGCAGATAGAGCGCGCGATAAGAAACGGTGCAAGAATAGACGGTATAGGCATGCAGTTCCATATGTTCTTCAGACGAGAGCATGAGAAGCTATCGACGGGCCGCTTCTATGACCCTATTCATCTCTATAAGGTAATGGACCGATATGCCGATTTCGGTGTTCCTCTTTCTATTACCGAAATGACTATTCCCGCATACAGTAAGGACTCGGAGGACGAGGAGATACAGGCGGAAATCATGAAATGGCTTTATTCTATCTGGTTCGGTCACAGCGCAATGGAAGCTATAATTTACTGGAATCTTGTTGACGGCTATGCCGCATTTGCGCCGCAGGGAGACATGACTGCGGGCGAAAACTACTATCACGGCGGACTTATGCGCTTTGATATGACACCGAAGCCCGCATTCTATATGATAAAGGACCTCTTTGACAAGCAGTGGCACACGAAGGAGGAAAAGCTGACAGACGAAGAAGGAAATGTCGGCTTCCGAGGCTTCTTTGGCGAATACGAAATAAATATAAACGGAAAGGAAAAGCGCAGAATAAGTCTTGCAAAGGACAAAGAAAACCGCTTTGATATCATTTTGAAATAAACCGCTTTCGGTCAAAATATTGCAAAAACAGAACAAAAAAATGTATTGACATTATCTCACTCTACTGTTAAAATGAAATTAAAAAGGAAACGGAGAGGATAACATGGAATACAGTAATTGGAAAGTAAAAATGCCATATAAAGACCGCACGATTTCGATAGAGGGAGATAATTCTCTTTCGGTACGCATAGATGATGACCGCTATACTGTGGTGGTGTGCCGCAAGCGAATGGAAGCCCTGCCCGAGCGTTTTTATACACTTTCGGCAGATGCGCGTGCAGAAGGGCTTTCTTACCGTTTTCTTTACATATTCTATGACGAGGCAGGAAAAGAGCTTGCCAAGGGATATTTTATGGAAAGCCGCCGTGTAGTATCGCCTGTTGGCACAAAGGAAATTGATATCGAGGTATTGCTCACATCCGAACGACACAGCTCCTTTTTCTTAAAGAATATGTGCCTTAACGACGAGGGAGCATATCAAAAGCGCATGGCTAAGGTCGTAGCTCTTTCGAGCTTCGTATGCTCCGAGCCGAGCGCTAACTTTCACCGCACCTACAGAGAAGCGGTCGAGGACACACTTGCATCGGTCAGGCTTGTATGCGAAAAAGAGCATCCGGATATGATAGTACTGACCGAAAACGTCTTTCAGACACGTAATTATCCCGGCACCTACTATGAACATCCCAACAGATTTGACGGAAGCGACCCCGATGTCAATGCCCTCTGTGGGTTAGCTAAAGAGTATAACTCTTATATTGTCTGCTCTATGCACGAAATGAGTAGCGAAGGGATACGAGCCAATGCAGGAATACTTATTGACCGTAAAGGAAAGATTGCGGGAATATATCGCAAGTGTCAGCTTACTATCGGAGAGATAGAGGCGGGATTGCGACCCGGAGACGAACTCTTTGTTTTTGATACAGATTTTGCGAGAATAGGAATACAGATCTGCTGGGATCACTATTTCCCCGAATCCACACGCGCTCTTGCTATGCAGGGGGCGGAGCTTATCTGTGTACCCACTCACGGCTCTCACATTGAGCGTGTCATCACCCGTGCGCGTGAAAACGGCGCATATCTTGCCGTCGCTTACACCTCACGTGAAGACACCTATATTACCGCCCCCGGAAGCGAGCCGCTACTTGATACGGGAAAAGAAAAAGGCTACGCAGTAGCGGAGATAGATTTCAACGATCCGCAGAGACGGCATTGGCTGTCGTGTAATTCATACGGCGCGCCTTACGAGTATTATATGTGTGAACGTCGGGAAGATCTGTACGGTATCATAAATCACCGTATGATCTAAACAAAGAAAGGATATAGATATGATTTTTGCCGAAAATGCGCGTGTTGCTTTTATAGGGGATTCCATTACACACAGTTCTCCCGCTACAAGCTACATTCAGGAATACTACCAAAAGCACTTTCCAAAAAGAAAAGTGAAAATATTCAATCTCGGAACAGGCGGTGACACTGCAGAAGGCGCATACCTTCGCCTTGAAAGCGACATTTTGCTCTCGAATCCTACCGAAGCGGTAATAATGCTCGGCACTAATGACATCGGACGTGCGCTGTACGTGAAGCCCGAGCAAAACGAGGAAGAACGCCGAGATGCAGAGGAACGATGCGCCCGCCACCTTGCCGCAATTAAAGCTTTGACGTACGCTCTTACGGAACGCAACATTCCCGTCACTCTATGTTCATCTATCGGACGTGACGAGCTGACTCCAAAACATGATACAGCTCTTTATGCCACATTCTATACGTACGGAGCTTCCGCACGTCTTAAATGGTTATATGAAGAAAACTGCCGTGAGCTTGACCGTGTTCTCAAAGCCAAGGTAGACTATTTCACACCTTTTCAAAGGCTACAGAGCGAGCTTCTCGCTATCGGAGGCCCGTCTCTTTTCTCTGATGACCGCACACACGCATCTGTTATAGGTCAGCATATGATGACGCGTATTTTTCTTCGCTCACAGGGATTGCCCGTCGAGCTTCCTTCCGCAGAGCTTATCGCAAGCGGATGGTGTGAAGCTCCTCTCTCTCCCGCACTTGAAAAGCGCTTCGCATTAGAAAAAACTCTCCGTAATATCCGTTGGGTAGACCCGCATCAAGCGAAGGATACCGAGGGGCTTGACCTTGATATGCGCATTGCTTATTGGGAGCGCGCAATAGAAGAAGGGCGCGGACTTGCCCGCTACGGTTGGGCTGTACCTCTTTACCGTTCTTATATTGAAAATGTAAAGAAAGAAAGCGAATTGGTCGCCGAGCTTGAAGCAGTGACCGAGGCTCTTTACAATTAAGCAAATCCATTTTGCAAACTTTAGTTAACAAAAACCGCATTTTTCTTCTTGACATACTGAAATATGTCATGTTCTGAAAAATGCGGCTTATTTATATATTGTTATTTTTTAAAAAGCTTCAAACATATCTGTGAGCTTTCGTGCGGATTCTGCCATACGCTTGACCCCCTCGAGCGCTGTTTCTGCCGTATATCCCTCAGATTTCAGATAAGAAACCGCTTCAAGAGTGAAATATCCCTTGTATCCGATATCTTTAAGAGCTTTTACCATTTTATCAAAGTCTATCTGCATACTGAAAGGGATCTGATGGCTGTCATGCCACATATCATTATCGTGGATATGTAATGCCTGAAGACTGTCTCCGAGTTTGTGTATCATCTTCTCAGTATCGGTGTCAAGCCCCTTCATCTCGGCGTGACCTATATCGAGACAAGCAACGAAATACGGATCGTTCACCGCCTTGATATGTGCGACGAAGTCATCGTGGTGAGAGCAGGCGGCTGGGAGCGCTTGCCCGGCTTCTCTGTCCCAGTTCCACATATTTTCGGTTGCTATTTTAACATTATACTCCTTTGCCAAGGGCAAAAGCTCAAAATACATTTCAGCGTTTTCCTCTGCCGACTTATAATTGTCGGGGTGGATTATGCATATCTCACCGCCCGCAATGGCTGTACATTCTATAGCTCTTTTCAGATAATCTATCATTCCCTCACAATAAGAAGGAAAAGGCGCATGAGACTGATTACAGACTATTCCGTTATCAAGTCCTATCTGCTTCAATTTTTTTACATACGAGGCATATTCTGCGGAGCTGAGCGGATGAGTAGTAGGTGAAACCGTACGTGTGGCATAATTGGGTTGTACCATACTGAACATTGAAAAGTCAAAGGCATCAAAGCCCGCTTTAGCTACAAGCTCTATAGCTTTTTCCTCTCCGACAAGTCTTGAAATTGAATCTATTTCGGTAGATATTTTCATTATTTTTCTCCTTTAAGGATATATTTTACAATATTGTATCATAAATACTTTCTTTTGTCAACAATTCAAGTCTGTTTTATCTTTGCAAATTGATTTTTCAGACAATATATTCCTTTAATATCAAATTTATCAAAATCATTCAAAAAAATTAAAAATTTTAACTTTTTATTTGACAAATTGCAAAATAAATGCTATAATATACTCAGCGCTGTAGGATAGCGGTTCATTCGAACTTATATTGGGCGTTCTTTTTTTGGGCTTTCGTATATTTTCGCCCCCTTTCTTACATAGTTAACATAAAAATTTATTTGGAGGAAATTTTTTGAAAATGAAACAAAAAACGGTTAAGCTTGACGAAAACGGCAAGCGCAAATTCGGTATGCGCGACAAATTAGCTTATGCGGCGGGAGACTTCGGCTGTAACATGAGCTTCTCGCTTAAAAGCACGGTACAGACCTTCTGGCTCGTTTATATGATGCTTGAAACAGGTCTTCTCTCCGCGCTTCTTCTCTTAGTTCAGGTCTGGGATGCTGTAAACGATCCGCTTATCGGCTCTCTTATCGACTCTGACAACAGAAAGTACAAAATGGGCAAATTCAAAACCTACATATTCATAGGTGCATGCGGACTCTTGGTTGCGGGCGCACTCGTATTTATTCCGCTTCCCAACGCAAGCACTTGGATAAAAGCGGTTCTCTTTGTTGTCGGCTACATCATCTGGGATGCCTGCTACACAGTAGCTAACGTTCCTTACGGCTCAATGCTTTCTCTCATCACCGAGAATAACGGTGAAAGAGCGCAGCTTTCAACATGGCGTTCTATCGGTTCTATGATAGGTAATATGGCTCCTATGGCTATACTTCCCTCTCTCATCTGGCAGAAGGTTACATATGACGGAACGACAGACTTCCTTAATAAGATAGAAATTCCCGAAGGCTTTGACAAATCCGCATTCCTCACTAACCCCCTGACAGGTAAGGAATACCAAATAGGCGAGGCTATTCTCAGTCCCGCAACAGGTAAGCAGGTTGAAATACTTATCGGTGAGCGTATGTTCTGGACAGCTCTTATAATGGGCGTTCTCGGATTTATCGCATTTATCTTTATGATAAAAAAGATAACAATCCGTGTGGACGAAAGCTCTGTAAAGACGACCGAAAAGACCGAAAAGTTCAATATTTTCAAATCCTTCAAAAACTTCATGAAAAACCGTCCCGCAGTCGGCGCTACTCTTGCCGCTATGGGTATGTTCCTCGGTATGAACTCTGCCGCAACCGCCAACACCATTATGTTTGCTACATATTTCGGAAAAGCGGCTATGTCGGGTGTAGTTCAGATAATCGGCTTCCTTCCCATGTTCATTTTCATGCCCTTCATCAAGAAGATAGTTGAAAAATACGGTAAAAAGGAAGCATCCGTTGCGGGAACTATAGTTTCACTTGTAGGCGGTCTTCTCATGTTCGTATTCCCGCTCATTTCCGACACAAGCGTAGCTCTTATAGTTTATGTAATCGCTCTCGGTATTTTCGGTATCGGTATGGGTATCTACACCTGCGTTTCCTGGGCTATGATGGGCGACGCTATCGACTACAACGAATGGAAGTTCGGCACAAGAGAGGAAGGCACCGTTTACTCGCTCCACTCCTTCTTCCGTAAGCTCGCACAGGGCATTGGTCCCTCTGTCGTGCTTCTCGTTATGGGCGCTCTCGGATATGTTTCCAAGCTCGGTACTATCGGTCAGTCCGCGCAGACCTCTTACAATATGTGCTGGCTCGTTGCGGGTCTTTATATGTTCAGCGCTATCCTTCAGTTCATTGGAATAGCTGTCATATACAACCTTGACAAAAAGACACTTACAAAGATGCAGGCAGAGCTTGACGAGCGTCGCGTGTCTGAAAGCGTTGTTGCTGAATAAAAAATTCTAAACAGGCTAAAACTATTCAAACAGGAGAAATGTATGAGACAAATAATAAATCTTAACGATGCCTGGCTTTTCAAAAAGGACTGCTCGGATATATCCGCACGTGACGGCGTAACGGTCAATCTCCCTCACACATGGAACGCAGAGGACGGATATGACGGTGGAAACGATTATTTCCGCGGCTCCTGCCTTTATGTAAAGACACTGACAAAGGCAGATTTTCCGAAATCCGACAGATATTATCTCGAATTCCGCGGAGCTAACTCCTCCGCTGACGTTTATCTTGACGGCGAAAAGCTCGCGCATCATGACGGCGGTTATTCCACCTGGAGAGTGGATATCACCGAAAAGCTCGGAGACAGCTCTGAGCTTGCTGTAATAGTTGACAACTCCGCAAACGAAACGGTATATCCTCAGATGGCTGACTTCACCTTCTACGGCGGTCTTTACAGAAGCGTAAATCTTATAGCGGTAAGCGAGAGCCATTTTGACCTCGAATATTACGGCGGTCAGGGCTTGACTATCACTCCTACAGTCGAGGGCGAGAACGCTAAAGTTGACGTTCAAGTATACGTAAAGGGCTTGAAGGACGGTCAGAAGCTTGTATATACTATCTATGACAAGGAAGAAAACGAGCTTGACAGGATAGAAACTACAGAATCCTCAGCTTCCTTTGAAATAAAGAACGTTCATCTCTGGAACGGACGCAAGGACCCCTATCTTTACTGCTGCGAGGTTGAGATCGTTGAAAACGGCGAGACGCTTGACAACGTATGCTCACGCTTCGGATGCCGTAGCTTCAAAATAGATCCCGACAACGGCTTTATACTCAACGGAGAGGAATATCCGCTTCGCGGAGTTTCACGCCATCAGGACAGAGCAGGCTTCGGGAACGCGCTTCTTCCCGAGCATCACGAGGAGGATATTGAGCTTATTATGGAGGTAGGCGCTACCACTATAAGACTCGCTCACTATCAGCACGATCAGTATTTCTACGATCTTTGCGACGAAAAGGGCTTGGTCATCTGGGCTGAAATTCCTTACATCTCGAAGCATATGCCGACAGGACGTGAGAACACGATTTCTCAGATGAAGGAGCTTATAACACAGAACTACAATCACCCCTGTATCGTTGTATGGGGACTCTCTAACGAGATATCTATAGGCGGCAGCGATGATGACCTGCTTGAAAATCACAGAATACTGAACGATCTCGTTCACGAAATGGATAAGACACGTCTTACCACTATTGCGGCAGTTTCTATGTGCAAAATGGACGATCCCTATCTGCAAATTCCCGATGTAGTTTCCTATAACCACTATTTCGGCTGGTACGGCGGCGAAACGTCTATGAACGGACCTTGGTTCGACAAGTTCCACGAGACACATCCGACAATACCGATAGGATGCTCGGAATACGGCTGTGAGGCTCTCAACTGGCACACAAGCGACCCGAAGCAGGGAGACTATACCGAGGAATATCAGGCATACTATCACGAGGAGCTTATAAAGCAGCTCTTTACACGTAAATATATCTGGGCTACACACGTATGGAACATGTTCGACTTCGGAGCTGACGCGCGCGCCGAGGGCGGAGAAAACGGACAGAACCACAAGGGTCTTGTCACTATGGACAGAAAGTATAAGAAGGACGCCTTCTATGCTTACAAGGCTTGGCTCTCTGACGAAAAGTTCGTACACCTCTGCGGAAAGAGATATATAGACAGAGTTGAGGATGTTACTAAAGTAACCGTATATTCCAATATGCCCGAGGTCGAGCTTTTCGTAAACGGCGAAAGCATCGGAAAGAAGACAGCCGAGGATCACTTCTTCTACTTTGATGTAAAGAATGAGGGAGAGAGCGTTATAAAGGCGGTTGCGGGAGAATACTCCGACGAAGGAGTTATCCGCAAGGTATCCGAGATGAATATGGACTACGTCCTGGTTGAAAAGGGCGCTGTCCTTAACTGGTTCGACGTAAAAGCTCCCGAGGGACGATTCTCGCTTAACGATAAGTTAGGTGACATTATGGCGGTCACACGCGGCAAGCTTTGGTTCATGAAGCTCGGACTCAAGCTCAAGAAAAAGATGAACGCAAACAAGAAGTCGAAGGACAAGGACGAAAAGAAGTCGGGCGGCTTCGATGTTGATCTTTCTTCGGGCGGAGGGCTTATGGAAATGATGGGAAGCTTCACCGTGCTTCGTCTGACCTCTATGATGGGAATGATGAATGTAAGCTTCACAAAAGAAGAGCTTCTTAAGCTCAACAGACAGCTTAACAGAATAAGAAAGCCTAAAAAGTAATAATTCTCTAAAGCAAGATTCTATAAAACAAGCGACAGATCCTACCGAGAGGTATCGTCTGTCGCTTGTTTGTTTTTTTATGGTATTATATGCTTATTTTTTCAAAAGCTTTAAAAGAGTGGTTTCTCCGAATGATTTTTTCCAGTCCGAAGCGAAGCCCTCTATCGACGTATCTGTAGTTGTGTGAGCGAGCAATTTTTTCATTACATCGCTTCCGACGGTTGCCGCATGGCATCCGCAAACGGCTACGTCAAGAACCTCCTTCACAGTCTTAAAGCTTGCCGCCAATATCTGAGTATCTGTACCCGATACCGAAAAGATCTCCGCTATATCCGCAACTGTTCCGACACCGTCTTCGCAAATATTTTCAAGACGGCTTACGTAAGGCGCAACATAAGCTGCTCCCGCATTTGAAGCGAGCAACGCCTGAGCGGCGGTCAACACAGCGGTTACTGTAATGCCGTAGCCCTCGTCAGAAAGTGCTTTTGTCGCACGCAGACCTGTATCGGTTGCGGGAATTTTTACAAAAGTATTCTTCTTGTTGCCGAGGTAAGCTACTATTGCCTTAGCTTCCACTATTATGTTTTCATACTCTGTTTCTGTTACCTGAACATGAAGCTCTTTATCCTCTCCGATAATATCACGGATATCGCGGAGCAGCTTCAAAACGTCGCCGCCCTCACGGGACAGGATAGTCGGATTGGTGGTAACACCCTCTATGGGATAGTATGTATTGAAATAACGGATATCTTCCAGATTGGCAGTGTCGAGAATTATTCTCATAGATGCCTCACTTATCTCTGCTGCTGAAGGTCGTAGTGAATGTCGTAAGCCTTTTCTTCCTCTGTGAACTTGTGACGTGTATCTATAACCTCGCCGTTATTCCACTTTCTGTCCTCTACATCCTCTGTAGTACCGATAACAGTAACGTTTACCTGTCTGCGGCGTGCGATAACGTGGTCCCAGTCAATGAAGTAAATGTGCGCGAAAAGTCCGAGGTCGAGCTTGCCGTCCTTAATTGTGAGAGTCTCGCTTCTGCCGAAGAAGCAGGAACGGAGGTGACCGTCGGTATTCATGCTGGAGTAGTCACCGGGCTCGTTTACGTATCTGCCGTACTGAGCGTGGATAGGACCGGGGTGACGGTACTGATGCTCTTCCGCAAAGTCGGGGATCATCTTTCTCATTATATCGAGAAGGTCGTGCTGAAGGAATTCAAGGTCGAAGCTGTCGATATCGTGTGAGCATTCCTGAACCATAACAGAACAGGTGGTGTGGTGAGAAACGATAGCAACTGTACCGTTCTTAACGCCGGACGCCTCAACTATGTCGAGGATTTCCTTTCTGATGTCGTGGAAGGTGGGGATCCAGCCTCTCGACTGAAGCTCAATTTCTGTCTGAAAAGTTTTCATTTCCAT
>SVQV01000152.1 GCA_015065175.1 Oscillospiraceae bacterium
GGTCGAAAGCGAAAAATTCTGCTCCAAATCCGCCCGCCCACACGTGTGCTTCAAATTTTGATTTAGCGGTGAGTTTAGAATTTTTGCAAACAGCCTCCCTCCGAGAGGGCGGGGGACCACGCAGTGGTGGAAGGAGCCTCCGCACGATTCAAGATAAGGCAAGCATTGTTATGTGCGAAATCTCCTTCAGTCACTTCGTGACAGCTCAGCTCTGCACGCCATTCGGTGCCTCTCGGAGGGAGCCATTTTAGATACATTTACAAGGCTATAAACACACCGACAAATTGCAATTTTTCGGTATCAAAACGCTGATTATTTTATTATCTTTTTATCTACAAGAGTAAATGTAGGATTATCCGAGGGATATCTCTCGGAGGGCTTTGTAACCGTGAGCTTTACTGTATATTTGCCGTATTCAAGCTCGTTGGTTATAAAGAGGTGGTAATAATAGCCCGAATCTCTTTCCTGCTCTAATACAAGCTCGCCTGCTTCGTTGTATATCTGTATGAGAAGGAAATACGCATTCTCAAGATTCTGCTTTATACCAAGCTCCAGTCCTATTCCTTCAAAGTCAAAGGAAATGCTTGCGCCTGCCTTTGTTACTGTTCCGTTCGTATTCCAGCCCGATTCCTCGCCTGTGCCGAATTTTACTTCATTTGCAAAGCTGCTCCAAGCGTACTGCTTTGCATCTACCTTACTGTTTTCGTAAAGCGGCAGCTCGGGCATATAGCACTCGCCGTACTTAGAGCCGTCCGAATTTTCAAGCGCAACCGAAAGCGACTTCCATACCGTGTCGGCATAAAGCTGCTGTCCCGTTGTGTTCGGGTGAACCGTGTCGCTTATATAATAGGGCCATACCTCAGCCCAGTTGTCCTTACAGAGATTAAAGAGCGTATAAATATTGTCTATTACGGGAATTTCATAGTAATTGGCAATGTCAAGCATAGCTTTAAGGAAAGCCACATCCTTGCCCTCCATAATTCTTTTCATCTCGTATTCACGTCCGTGAGAGACGAATACTATCTCTGTTTCGGGATTGTTTTTACGTATCTTATCTATCATAGACTGATAGTTAAGCGCCACCTGCGCGTAATCGTTTCCGTAAGGAGAATCGTTTGTTCCGAGAGAGATGAAAATAAGGTCATCATATCCCGCAGAGAGCAGAGCTTCTTCCATTGTATAGAGTCCCCAGGTCGTATTTCTTCCGCCCTGAGAGTGATTTTTCATATTAATTTTCGCATCGGGGTAAGCTGCTTTAAAATGCTCGGTAAGAAAAACGGTATAAGAGGTAAATCCGCTTGCCGCCATTATAGAGTCGCCCATATAGCCGATAGAAAGCTCGCCCTCATCGAGCTTCTTTTTCGTATTGTTAAGCGTGAGCATGGGCGCGCTTGCGGTTTCTACTGTAACATCCTCGCTCTCACCTATCATTTCAATGAGAGCGTTTACCGCCGTGTAAGCGCCGCTGAGACCTGCGCCGTAAAGTGTAACGTTACTTCCGTCAACGTCTATATGATACATTCCGTCCTCGGAATTTGTGCTTTCAATATTAAACGCCGTCTCGGATCTTCCTTCGGTTATTTTCAGCTCGAAGCCTGTCTGCTCGCGCAAAAACGCCTGCAAACGCTCTGCCGCGTACTTTGCGCCGTAGGTATCACCCTTTGCCGCAATCTCATATTGGCTTATAGCCGTACCGTTAATTTTAAGATTGCCAAGCGGATATTCGCTCGCTTTGACATACCCTTCCTCATTCATAACAATTCCTCCGTCCTTAAATAAAGTAACGAGATGAGCCACAGCCTCTTCTATAGCCGCGGGACTGCCTCCGTTTATGACGATATTGTCACCGCTTGTGTATATATGATAACCGTCATACGGCAAAAATTCCTCGATAACAAAGTCTCTGTTCGCAGGACCTATAACTATCTCCTTGCCCGACGGCTTTGCGTCGCCCATAAGAAAATCGTCCGACATTTTTACTGTTATTCCGTACTTTTCGGATAACCCCTGATATACAGCGGATATTGCTTTATTATACAAATACCCGTTCGTCATGGATGCGATAACCGTATATTCCGAAAGTGATTCCTTTGATATCAGCTTTTCCACTGTATTCGGTGCTTCGGTCACGGCGGGAGTCTGAGCTTCAGTCACCACAGGCGAATCTGTCGCGGAAGGGGATTCGGTCTGCACGGGTGTCTTTTCGCCGCCGCAGGATACAAGCGCAAAAGCAAGCATGAGTATCGTAAGACATAAAGGAAATATTTTTGTTTTTTTCATTTTGTTCTCCTCCAGAACACAATTGATTGCTAACTTTAGTTTGCTTTTTGTGAATGGACATAACAAGCTTTAAGGTCAAGCAAGATTTGTGCCGACCAAAATAATTATTTTATTACCTTTTTGTCGGTCAAGGTAAGAGTCTGCTCGCCCTCGGACGGATATCTTTCCGAAGGCTTTGTAACCGTGAGCTTTACTGTATATTTTCCGTATTCAAGCTCGTTGGTTATAAAGAGGTGGTAATAATAACCCGAGTCTCTTTCCTGCTCTAACACAAGCTCACCCTGCTCATCATATATCTGTATGAGAAGGAAGAAGGGGTTAGTCTTGTTGTGTTTTATACCAAGCTCAAGACCTATTCCCTCAAAGTCAAAGGAAATGCTTGCGCCTGTCTTGGTAACGGTTCCGTCCTTTCCCCAGCCTGCTTCGTCTCCCGTGCCGAATGTTACCTCATTGACAAAGCTGTTCCACGCATACTCGGTGGCGTTTACCTTACTTCTTTCATAGATAGGCTCTTCGGGCAATGTGTGAGGCGCATACTTCGAAGCATCCGAATTCTCAAGTGCTACCGAAACAGACTTCCAGACGGTGTTTGCATAAAGCTCCTGTCCCGTTGTATTCGGGTGAACTCCGTCGCTTATATAGTGGCTCCACACCTCGTCCCAGTTATCCTTGCAAAGATTGTACATAGTATAGAAGTTGTCAACCACGGGAATGCCGTAATAATTTGCCACGTTGAGCATCGCGGCAATGAAATTTTCTGCCTTGCCCTTCATAAGATTTTGTGTCACGGAAGAATATCCGTGAGAAACGAATACTATATCGGTATCGGGATTATGCTTGTAGATTTTTTCTATCATTGACTGATAGTTAATGGCTATCTGCTCATAATCGTTTCCGTAAGGATTGTCGTTCGTACCGAGCGAAATAAAGATAAGGTCGTCATATCCTGCCGAAAGCACCGACTTCTCCATGGTATAAAGCCCCCATGTGGTATTCTTTCCGCCTACAGAATGGTTCAGCATCTTGATATCGGCGTCGGGATATGCCGCGCGGAAATATTCGGTAAGGAAGACAGTATAAGACTTGAATCCGCCTGCCGCCGCCATTATAGAGTCTCCCATATAGCCTATAGAGAGCGTGCCCTCCTCTAACTTCTTCTTCGTATTGTTGAGCGTGAGCATGGGCGCGCTTGCGGTTTCTACTGTAACATCCTCGCTCTCACCTATCATTTCAATAAGAGCATTTACAGCCGTATAAGCGCCGCTGAGTCCCGCGCCGTAAAGGGTGATATTGTTTCCGTCTACGTCAATATGATACATGCCGTCCTCGGAATTTTTGCTCTCAAGATAGAATTTTCCTACCGACTTTACAGAAGTATGCTTAAGGTCGAAGCCTGTCTGCTCCATGAAAAATTTCTGCAGCATATCGGACGCGTAAAGAGCGCCATAGGCATCCCCCTTGACCGATATCTCATACCTGCTTATATCAATTCCGTTGATTTTAAGATTGCCGAGCGGATATTCGCTCGCCTTTAGGTATCCTTCTTCATTCATAACTATTCCTTCGTCTTGAAATAAGCTCACGAAGTACAGAGCCGCAGCCTCTACAGCAGCAGGGCTTCCTCCGTTTATTACAATGTTATCACCGCTGAAATATATATGATATCCGTCATAGGGCAAAAATTCTTCTGTAACGAAATCTCTGTTCACCGTTCCTATAACTATCTCCTTACCCGACGGCTTTGCGTCGCCCATAAGAAAATCGTCCGACATTTTTACTGTTATTCCGTACTTTTCGGATAACCCCTGATATAC
>SVQV01000028.1 GCA_015065175.1 Oscillospiraceae bacterium
TTGCGAAATGTCTGTTCTTAAAGATAAAATATATAAAAATCCTTTTTGCTTGTGGTTATGCCCAAAGGCGTCGCCCACACCGACAAATCAAAATTTGAAGTGCTGCTGATTTACAAATCTGCGTCTTCGTTTTTAGGATCAAATTCGGGAAAACAAAGCAAAAAGAAATCGCACTCATCGCAGCAACATTCAAAGCCTTGCTCCCCGTTGCCAAGACAAACGTCAGGCTTTCCGGGCGTGAGAACTACCCCGGTAACATCTATCACTTTTTCAGGAATTTCTTTATCCATACCATACATCCTCCTATCAACATATAAAAAGTGCGCCCCAAAGGGACGCACCGAAAAAATGCTTCCCCCTCAATTGTTGTCACACGAATTGATCTCCCGACGGAATGAGAAAGGAGAGAAAACACTTTTTACCAAAAAAGTATTTCCCCGTCGGGAAAAAGTATTCAATTCATGTGACAAGTATATTTTACCACATTTCTGTCGGATTGTCAATAACGCTTGAGTATTTGACTAAAAAATTCCTTGTCTCTCGTCTTTTTAGCACTTAATAGTAAACTAATTTTTCTTGCGCTGCATATTTTTTGAAAAATTATCCAATAATACTTCGATGCTACAACTACATAAAAAAGAAATAAAAGTGAGGGATATTTATATGGTAAAAGGATGCGAAAGACGGCTCGTTATTTACAAGAGCAAAAACAGTAAGTATTTTTCCGAGGTCCATTTTATTATGAAGGAGGATCTGGACGGCAAAAAGGAAAATCGGCGCGACATTATTGCGGAGGCGAATAAAATTGTTGACGAGGCTAATATGCAAGGTGAATTGGGCGGGCGAAAGCGCAAAAAGCTCTCCAAGCTTCTTTTTTTCCTGCTCGGCTGCGCTTTTTCTTCTGCTTTTTTCTTGATTTTGGCGCATTTTAATATTATTTGACATCTTTTTCTGCAAAATTTACACGGCATTATATTAAACTCTTGAAATTTTTAATATAATATGATATACTATATATTAGTTTATTTTGTCCGTTTTATTTTCGAGGCGCTTCCCTGCCGTCAGGACGTTTGGACAGGCAGAAGCCTCATGACAAAAATATCCTCTTTTCAGCGCTTTTAAAATTTTTTGCTGATAAGAGTTTTTTTCCTATGCCTTTTTTGGCAACACATTTCTTTTTTGCCCCGCGGTCAAAGAAGAAAGCAAAAAAAATCACTGCGGAGAAAGAGTTTTTATGGCAAAAAGATCAAAAGTAAAAGTAATGCTCCTCGGCGGCTTACACGAGATAGGCAAAAACCTTACTGTAATCGAGTACGAGGACCATATGATAATTATCGACTGCGGTCTGGCATTTCCGGATGACGATATGCTCGGAGTCGATTTGGTAATTCCCGACATCACATATCTTGAAAAAAATGCGGAAAAGATACACGGAGTTCTTATAACCCACGGTCACGAGGACCATATCGGAGCTATTCCCTACCTTCTCCGCAGCATAAATGTTCCTATATACGGCACTCCGCTTACACTCGGTATATTAAAAAGAAAATTAGAGGAGGCTTCGCTTTTAAAAAAGGCTGACCTTCGCCCCGTAATTGCGGGAGATGTGATAAATCTCGGAGTTTTCAAAGCGGAATTTATCCACGTTAACCATTCTATAGCCGACGCCTGCTCTATCGCTATCAACACCCCTGCGGGAGTTATCTTCCACACGGGCGACTTCAAGCTCGACGTTTCTCCAATTGACGGAAAGATGATGGACCTCACAAGAATAGGCGAGATAGGAAACGCGGGAGTCACGCTTATGCTCGGAGAATCGACCAATGCAGAGCGACAGGGCTTTACTCCGTCCGAGAAAAATGTCGGAAAATCGCTTGAAAGCGTATTTTCAAACAACAAAGACAAGAGAATAGTTATAGCGACCTTCTCTTCAAACGTCCACAGAGTCCAGCAGATTTTGGACGCAAGTGTCCGACACGGAAGAAAGGTAGCCATAATAGGCAGAAGCATGATAAACGTTGTCGGCGCGGCTTCCGAGCTTGATTATATCAACGTGCCCGAGGGTACTATCATTGACATAAAGGACATAAAGCGCTACAATCACGAAAACCTGACGCTTATAACCACAGGAAGTCAGGGCGAGCCGATGTCAGCCCTCTACCGTATGGCGTTTTCCGAGCATGACAAAGTCAAGCTTGGCGCAAAGGATCTCGTAGTTCTCAGCTCCAGCCCTATCCCCGGCAATGAAAAATTAGTCGGAAAGATAGTCAATGCTCTCGTAAAAAGCGGAATAAAGGTAGTAAACGACTCAATAGCCGATGTTCACGTTTCGGGACACGCATGCAGCGAGGAGCTTAAGCTGATGCTTGCACTCGTAAAGCCGAAATTCTTTATGCCGATACACGGCGAGGTAAAGCATCTTTACGCGCACAAGGAAATTGCGGAATTTATGGGCGTTCCGTCGAAAAACATATTTATAGGTGAAAACGGAATGGTGCTTGAGCTTGATAAGAAATCCGCAAAATGGAACGGAAGTGTTCAGGCGGGCAGAGTTCTCATAGACGGCTCGGGTGTCGGAGATGTCGGAAACATAGTTCTCCGTGACAGAAAGCTTCTCTCTCAGGACGGACTTATCGTTGTTGTTGCGACGGTCGATATGCAGGAAGGGCTTCTGATATCGGGTCCCGAGGTAGTTTCACGCGGATTTGTTTATGTACGCGAGTCGGAGGCTCTTATGGAGGAGATCCGCAAAAAAGCGCAAAAAACAATAAGCGACACTCTCTATGACGGCGTCCGTGACTGGACCGAGCTGAAAAATGCGGTTCGTGACGAGCTTTCCAAGCTTCTCTACAACAAAACAAAGCGCAAGCCGATGATATTGCCCGTAATTATGGATCTTTGATATGAATATTTTTGTAAAAGCATTAAGTATTGAGCCTCTGCTTGATTTGGGAGCTGACATTTTCACGGCAGACGCAAAAGAGCTTTCAAAGTGTCAAAAGACAGATTTTCAATGTATTTTTGGAGAAGAAACTCCACTTTGCAACGAAAACGTCGAAAAAATCACATTGTTAGAGGAATTGCGCTCCACCGCAACCGAAATAACGCCCGAATGTGCAAAAACAACAAATTTTTCTCCCTGTTCGCTCCCGTTTATTTCAAAGAACGGAGAAAATATTGATTTTGTGGTGGAAAGCTTCTCAAATTCCTATAAAAATTACGTTTCGAGCGCAAAAAATCCCAAAGCAAAGACAGAAAGACTGGGCGCTTCCCTGCTGATATATGATTTTTTCAAAGAAAAATATGACCGCCTGCCGCCCGATTTATGTAAAGGCAAAAACGGAAAACCGTTTTTTGCGGACTTCCCTCTTGAAATTTCCGTATCGCACACAGACGCTCTCGTCCTTTGCGCCTTTACCGAAAAAGAAAACGGAGCGCACTCTCTCGGAATTGATGCGGAAGCTGTGCCGAACACGGAAAGCTATCAAAGTCTTGTGCGGATAGCAAAAAAATATTTTGAATGTGATTCCTTCGGCACAGAGCTTTTTGACGATATTTCAGAGAACGAGTTTTGCGACCTTTTTACTCTCCTATGGACAAAAAAGGAAAGCCTCGTCAAAATGACGGGCGAGGGACTCGGCGGTTTGAAACGCGCCTTTTCTCTTAATGCTCTCCAAAAGTCTTACTTTCTTCGCTCGGATAGAAAATACTATATCTCTGTCTCTGCAATTTAAATAACAAAAACAGACCTCCCTACGTAATGCTCCCTTAAGAGTATCACGTGGGGATGTCTGTTTTTTATTTCAACCGTCTGATTTTGTAAACTTTTGTTTGCTTTTTATTTCTGGGAGCGGTTAAGCTCATTGATTTCCTCGTCGGTCAGATAAACTCCGCTTTCCTTATACTCCTTTGCGGGTCTTTTTCTGTCTACAGCATTTTTAAGAGTCTTGTATATCTCGTCCGCATAGAGCCGATGTCCGCCTTCATTGGGATATCCGTCCTCAAAGGTCAGCGTTTCGGTCCTACCCTCAAAGAGAGGTCTCATATCAACATACAGAAGCTCATAATGCTCGCAAATTCTGAGGATAGCTTCAGCTTCGGCATCTGTCTGATTATGCTCAATTATGCAAATAGCATCACTGTTTTTATTCTGATTTTTAGCTTTCCTGATAATTGCTTCATATTCGGCGCCGAAATTTTCCTCTTCGTCAAGAGTGCCTATGCACAGAAACAGAAGGTCTAATCCGTAGGCGCTGTTGTAAGTATCAAAAAGCCTGTTCAAATAAGCAAAAACTCCTCCGCTTGGCCTCTCGATAGAAAGAGTACCCTCTACTCTGTGGCTGTCTCCCGCAAAGGTAAGATATTTTTCCTTCAGAAGCGTTTTCCAGGAATTGTCCGTGTCCTTGAGTCCTTTTCCGTAAGCATTTCGGTCTCCGAGATAGAACACAGAGGTGAACATGGTTTCGTCCGCAAGCTTCTGATAGGGAGAATAGGTAGCATCCTTATAGGCATGTATTCTTGCCTCCTCCTCTCGCTCCTTCTCTCTTTCCTCTATTTTTTCCATTTCCTGCTCATAAATGGACTCATACATTTCTTCAAGCTCTTCCCTTTTGACTTGATTTTTTGCGGAATAGCTATTCAGCACTACGGCAACTCCAATCAAAAGCAGAATACACACGAAAAAAAGAATTAAAAACCTTTTATTCAGAAACATATGCATTATTCATTCTCCACGAAGCTGTTACCGCAGATGTTACGGAGCAAGGTGTCAAGGTCGTCATTGTCCTCAAAGAAAAGAGTTACCGTCTTTTTGTTCTTCGTTACATTTATTTTAACTCTGCGACCGAGATGTCTCTGCATTCTCTTTTCAAGCTCGTTTACGTAATCGACAACATACGGAGCCTTTTCCTCAGGCTCTTCCTCGGCTTGCTTCTTCTTTCTTAAGTATCTTTTTACTTCTTCCTCCAAAGCACGTACAGAAAGTCCGTATTCTACTGTCTTTTTGCCCAAAAGTATGATATCATCTTTGTCTCTCAAGCCAAGAAGCGTGCGCGCATGACCTGCGGAGAGGTCCTTGCTTGCGAGCAGAGCCAAAATTTCCTCGGGCAAGTCCAAAAGTCTGAGCGCGTTTGCGATAGCACTGCGGCTCTTCCCTATTTTTTGAGAAATTTCCTCCTGCGTCATATCGTATTCCTCGGCAAGCGAGCGATATGCCATTGCTTCCTCGAGAGGATTCAAGTCCTCACGCTGAATATTTTCTATAAGAGCTATCTGCGCAGCCTCCGCTTCGCTTCCGTCAAGGATAATTGCGGGTATTTCGCTGAGTCCTGCCATCTTTGAGGCTCTCCAACGTCTTTCTCCTGCTACTATCTGATATCTGCCGCCGCCGATTTCTCTGAGCAGTATCGGCTGAAGCACGCCGAATGCCGCAATAGAGTCGGCAAGCTGCGCCAAAGGCTCGCTTTCAAAGGTTTTTCTCGGCTGTCCGGGCTTCGGCTCGATGAGTGATATCCTCACCGTCGTTTTCGCATTCTTTGCGCTCTGCTCCTCAGATGCCATATTATCTATGAACAGTCCGTCAAGACCCTGTCCCAATCCTCTTTTTGCCATTTTATTATTCTCCTTTTTATGTATGGCTATTACAATTTAATTTTAGTAAATTTTACCATAGGTATATTTTACCAATTAGTTTTCGCTGCTTTCAGCATTTTTTCGCATTTTTCGCTGTTTTTTTGCGCTTTTTCTATTGAAAACGGCGCAGTTTTCAACATTTTCAACATTTCAAAGGTTGAAAACTCATTAAATTCTGAGCATAAGCTCCTTTGCGATGTCGTTATACTCTAACGAGCCCTTGGAATAGGGGTCGTAATAGCAGATAGGCTCGCCAAAGCTGGGTGCCTCGGAAAGCTTTACGCTTCTCGTTATAGGCGTTTTAAAGAGCTTGTCAGCATAATACTTTTTAAGCTCCTCTATTACCTGATTTGTAAGCACCAATCTGCCGTTATACATGGTAAGAAGTATTCCCGTTATCTCCAAGGTGGGATTATATGACTGTCTTACACGTTTTATGGTCAAAATAAGCTGCGAAAGTCCTTCAAGCGAGAAAAATTCGCACTGCATAGGTATAATTACGCCATCGGATGCCGAAAGCGCATTTATAGTGAGCAATCCGAGGGTGGGAGGACAGTCAATAATGAGGTAATCATAATCATTTTTGATATCCTCAATAGCTTTTACCATACCTCTTCCCTTGTCATCCATCTCGTTGAGGTCTAATTCCGCACCTGCAAGGGCTATTGTAGCGGGCAAAACCGACAAATTCTTGAATTTTGTGGGTATTATAGCATCTTTTGCGCTTGCCTGACCGAGCAAAACCTCATAAATCGAATATTTTATGTTCTTTTTGGATATTCCGACACCGCTCGTAGCATTACCCTGCGGGTCCATATCAATTAAAAGAACATTTTTTCCTTTTTTACCTAACGCCGCGGCAACATTGACTGCCGAGGTCGTTTTTCCAACGCCGCCCTTCTGATTGGCGAACGAAATAATAGCTGACATCTTTACCTCCGAAATACTTATGTTTTTTCTTCGAAAAAGCATAAATATATATTATAAGTACATCTATTATAGCATTTTATTCTTAATATGTCAATGGAAAAGGCAATATAAATATATTTTCGACGTTTTACACAAAAAAAGCGTGTTTTTTACGTGAAAGGTACTAAAAGACGTTTTGTTTCACGTGAAACATATTCTCAACAACAAATCCGCGCAATCATTGTTTCACGTGAAACATTTCTTGCCGTTTTGAATGCTACTTCGGATTGTTTCACGTGAAACAATTGTATTTTTGTGTCTTGAAGTCGTTTTTGTTTCACGTGAAACATTTACCATATGTTTTTTCATAAAACCTATTGAAATAGCGGCGGAAATGTGCTATAATATACGCAGAAAATAATGAGGCTTGCGAGGAGATAAATTTATGACAAAAATGATTATTATAAGACATGGCGAAAGCCTTGGTAATGCAAAATTGGTGTTTTTGGGTCATACAGACTGGGATCTGACCGAAACAGGCTATAAGCAAGCCGAAAAGACCGCTAATTTTCTTGATGATATGAAAATTGATGTTATTTATTCAAGCGATCTGATAAGAGCTTATAATACCGTACTTCCTATAGCAGAAAGACGGAACATGGAGATAATAAAGTCTGAGAACCTTCGTGAGATCAATGCGGGGGAATGGGAAGGCATGAAATTCATCGAAATTGAAGAAAAATACCCCGAAAATCACTCAATTTGGATGAATGACATAGGAAATGCAGTCTGTAACGGCGGCGAAACCGTAAAAGAGCTTCAAATTCGCATAAAAAAGGAGCTTGACCGTATTGCAAAAGAGAACCCCGGCAAAACAGTATGCATCGGCACTCATGCAACTCCTATTCGTACCATGCTTTGCGAATGGAAGGGGCTGCCGATAACAGAGACCAAAAATTTCGGTTGGGTACAGAATGCCTCTGTAACTATAGTTAATTATAACGATGACGGCACTTATACCTTGGAATTAGAAGCCGAAAGCGCTCATCTTAAGGATGTTCCGTCGGTAAAATTGGAGCATATTTAATTTCAAAGCCGTTTTTTCAACAAATGTTCAATAAAATATGATAAAAAAACCTATAAATTACGCATTTTCAGCACTCAAAAGGGAAGTGCTTGCGATAATTTATAGGTTTTTCCATTATTTACCTATTTGATTAAAAGAATACGTCTTTTGCCTTTGCTTTTATTTCCTGGGATGCGATAAAGGGAATACGTGTAGTATATCCGTTTCTTGCGGCTACTATCATCTTAGTAGGCCAAGCAAAGACATCTCTGTTCCAAGCGTTTATCGTATCGTTGTAAAGCTCACGTGCGGCGGTTATCTCTCTCTGGAGATACATATTCTGCTGCATAGCGTCCTCTATCTGCTCATGCGCTTCGAGGTCGGGATAATTTTCAAAAGCAACGTTTACGCTGCTTGCGAGCTTGTCAAGCTGACTTGAGACCGCATTTCTGTCCTCATCTGCGCTCGGTGTACCCGAACGGTAGCGCGCTATGTTCTCATATGTATCCTTATCAAGCTCAATTGCCTTATCGAGCAGCTTTGCGCAGTTCTGAAGAACGACTACTCGCTGTTCGAGATAGTTATCTATCTGTGATGCGTTACGCTGAATTTTCTGCTCTAACTGCTGAAAATGATTTTTTGCCTTTATCTTCATAAATAAGAAGATAACACCGGGGATGATTCCGAGTATCCAGAGCAATATTTCAAAGATAGTAGAGCCTACGCCGACCTTTACAGGCAGCTTTTTTGCTATTACGTTTGTATCCAAGCCTTCTTCTCGGATCTCGGGGTTAAGTTCGTCAAGTTGATTTGCCATTTTTTGTCTCCTTTTGTTATATTTTGTTTTTTAATTATTCATCAAGAACCCTTGCGGCAAGACCGTGACAGCAGGAAGAGAACTGCTTATGCTTTTGTTCATTTGCCTCAAGCGGGAATATATCTGCAAACGAGGACTTCTCGACAGGGATATATTCTACCCAAGGGACAGGGACGAGATGCATTTTTCCGTCGCCGCCCATTCTCGGCACATAATCTATTCTGTCATATGCGCGGTAAGAATATGCTTTCAGCTCGACCTTGTCGGAGCCGTCCTGTCCTTTTACTGCCTTGCCTGCTTTAATAATAGAACGGGTCGCACTGCCCTCAGCTGACAGAAGGGAAGGGGGCATCCGATTTGCAAGCGACTCATATTCATATGAGGTATAGTTACATTTATATTCTTTAAGCGGCTCCAAAGACCTGACCGGCTCGTCAAGATACATAGGAACTGCAAAGAGGGGGGCAAAATCGAAAAATACAGATTTGAAAAACTCCTCGTTTTCGGTAATAAACTTATTTTTTATCACTTCAAAGTCGAATGAATGATAATTCTTTACCGACGCATCCATTTTCCAGTTCTGCGTATGGTCGGAATGTATGATATTTACTCGCTTCTGCTTATAGAAGTCGAAATCGTCTCCATAACCTGTTTCCGACCTCATAAGATCTACCATATTATTCTGCGCAAGCGGCGTGAACATCATTCGGAACTGCACCTCGTGGTCTCGGTTCAATGCGCCGAACAGGACCTCGAACTCGGTATTTGTCATTTCTACAAAATTCTTGCCCTCTTCAAGCGCCTGCTCCTGCTTTTTGCGAAGCTCCTTCTCGCCCCGTCTGACAGTCTTTTCTATTTCCTTCTCGCTCTTATCGTCATGATACATTCCCTCACGTGTAAAGGAAAGCTCGGGCGCTCCCTGAGAGACGTATTTCAGTACAGTGTCCTCGGAATAGAAGGGCTTCGGTTTAACGACAGATGCGCGGAGAGTCTGGCTTCTCGTTCTCGTTCGCCTGCGTCCGTTACTGTCGGTGTATCTCTCTGTCCAATGGATAGTCAAAAAACCGTGGTAGGTTTCTTCTCCCATTTCATGCTTAAGCGTTTTTTCATATACGAAAGGATTTCCGTTGAAATTGCCCGAAATGATATCCAAGGTTGACATTTCAGGGTTGTCTTCGGGAGAAATTCCGCTTAGCTCTATGTACTCCTTTTCTTTTTGCGAACTATAGTTTACATTAAACTTAAGCTCGGGGAGAGTTTTCTCTACTAAATTATATGAGTCTCTGTCCGAAAACAGCGCATTCAGCGGCGCCATTTGCCTTTCCGCTTCGAGTCTTATTTCTTCGGCCTCGGCTCGCTTTTCGGAGAGCAGTGCGGAAAAATGCTTTATCAGCTTATTTAGCTTGATGAATATCAGACAAAGAGATGCGGCTATAAGAACTGCTCCCACAAGGGAAAATAGAAGGGAAGAGCTGAAGCCGTACAGAAGAAGGATAAAGCCAAGCACCGCCGCAATTATCAAAAGCACTCGGAAGGTCTTATATCGGGACGCCTTTTTATCGAGCTTATCGGCTTCTGACTGCTTCGCTTTGTATTTGTCCACAGTCATTTTGTTCTGTTGCTCGTCAATGCCCGACCGTCTTTTCAGCTCATCGAAAAAGCTTTCGACGTTAGCCCTGTGCGCCTGACGTCCCTTCGTCTCATAATATTTCAGTGGTTCATACAGTAAATTGTCCATGGTTTCTCCGCTGTTTTTTCAAGCAATAAAATCTCTTTATATTAACAATATATCATATTTCAGTGCTTTTGTCAATAATTTTGTATTGGCAATGGGGGAGCTTTTTTCTTGAGGGACTTTTTTGCAAAAAAGTCCCTCAAACTCTTCAAAAAACCTTAAAGAAATATTTTTTTATTTAAACGTCGGAGAGATTCTCTTTCAATTTTTGATTTCCCACAGGGATAAGCGCCCAAAGTGGCGCAAATATCGGTGTGGGCGACGCCTTTTTATTCGTAGGGCAATCATAACTGAGTCTGTTGCCTTTGTGTCTTCAAATGTGCGTAGCGCACTCACTTACCGCAGGCGAATAGAGTTGGCGCACCTGCGTAAAGCAAATGCGCCAAGAAAGTCCATTTTTATTTGTTTTTCTCAAATCTTATCATTGTATTTACTACACTGTAAATTCTTTCTCTTTCCGAGGGGGTCAAGGAAGATATTTCTTCAGTCATCTCTGAGGATTTTATACTATATCCTGTTGAAAGGACATCGGCGAGCAGTATATCTGCTGAGACCTCCAATACATTAGCTATGGTGATAAATGTTTCAAGCTTGGGTACCTTTTCTCCTCGTTCAATCATACCCGTATAAGTAACACTCAATCCTGTTTTTTCCGCAAAGTCCTCCTGTCTCCAGCCTTTTGCTTCTCTGCATTTTCTTATACGCTTTCCAATAGATGCTGTGTTCATACTTTACCTCTAAACATTAGTTATTCTTACTAACTAATAGTATAGATTAGTATTTTTCAATATTACAGAATATATTCGGAAGATATCATAACTAATAGTTGATATTTTGATATTTCAAGCTGTGACGAAGTCACATCATAACTATGCGCAGCATATCATAGCTCATAACTTGCCCGAAGGGCAATCATAACTGAGTCTGTTGCAGTGCAACAGACTCATAAATTGCAATTTATCAAAGATGTAATACAAAAAGAGGGTCTTTTCGAAGAAAGTCCCTCTTTGTCTTTTTTGATTTAATTTAATCAGTTGAACAGGTCGCCGATGTCGTTTACGATATCGTTGATCTCTTCGCCTTTTTCGTGGCATTCCTTACAAATAAGGATCTCCTTGCCAAGAAATTCTTCCTTGTAGCGTTTGCCTGTCTTTTCTTCTCCGCAGGTAGCGCATTCAAACTTGCCGCATGCGCAGAGTGTGAGGAGCATTGCCATAAGCAATACCGCAACAACGAGTGTTCTAAGTACTTTCATCTTCTTTTCTCCTTTTGATATATAAATTTTGTGGGATAACTTAATTTGAAATATTGATTATTTCTTTCTTCTTCCGAAAAGTCCGCTTACAAAGCCGCCGAAAATTCCGTTCTGCTGCTTTTTGGGCGCAGTCTTGGACTGCTCCGCATGAATGTCCTTGCGCTCAGCTTCCTTTTTCTCCTCGGCTGCGACTTCATGCTGAGGCTCTGTTGCCTTTACTTCCGCTTCGGTCTCGACAGGAGCGGCTGTTTCCTCTGCAACTGTATCGGCTTGCTCTTCCGTCTTTTCGGGCGCAGCCTTCTTCTTCTCAACAGGCTTCTTCTCGACAACTACCTCATAGCTGTCATCCAGAAGGTCGTCAATCTTTATACCCAAAAGCTTCTTTATCTCAATAAGCTTTTCTGCTTCGGGATAAGAAATACCCGACTCCCATTTGTAAACTGCCTGACGGGAAACCCCGACAGCCTTTGCAAAGGTCTCCTGTGAATATCCGTTTGCCTTGCGAAGCTTAACAATTTTCTCACTGTAAGTCATAGTAATAACTCCTTTTTTGTTATTCACTTGTTTTTGAGGAATCTTCCCCGTTTTTATTATATGTCAAAAAGGTTCCGCTGTCTAAAAACCAGCGCTCGCCTGATTTAACCATGTCGAAGCTCTTTATGCGCTCCTGTGTCTCGCCATCCAAGTTTTCGACCGTGACCGCCACGCTTACTCTCGCATACTCGCCGTTCTTTTCAACTACTTCTATTTTATCGATATGATAGGTAAGCTTTCCTTTTATATAGTTTGTCCTCTGACTGTATACCAAAAGTCCTTCTTCAGTATCTATATAAGAGGCATATGAAGCAACAGAGATATCGGTTCTGACAGATGCAAGCATTATACTGAAAAGATACTCACTGTAGCCTTCGCTGTAAACCTTGCTTGTCATTTCTCTCAGGCTCTGTGTGTTCTCTATTCCTTTTTCGGCGAGCCATTCCTTGTCGGCTACCTTATAGGCTCCTTCTCCCTCGCTTGAATAGGGAATACCCGAGCCAAAAAAGATATCGTTTATCTCCTCGGCTTCGGTAACAAGCTCTGCCGCCGCTGATATTATTTCCTCGTCTGTAAACTGTTGTTTACATGAAACAAGAAATATCATACATAATACCGTCACAACCAAAAAAATCAGCTTAAGTCCCTTTTTCATTCCTCGGTATCCTCCGAGTCCCCGTCATCAAAGCTTCCTCTTTCGGAGCTATCGACTGCGGGCATATTCTGGACCTTTATTTCTTCCTGCTCGGCTAAAGCCTCTATCTCCTCTTCCTTTTCGACTCTCGCGAAGTTTACGATAGAACAGCCCTCGTCGAGTCTCATGGTAATTACACCGCCTGCGGTTCTCGAATAAACGGGTATTCCTTCTACGGGAGTTCTTATTATGACGCCCTCGTTAGTGATTATCATAATATCGTCGCTCTCGTCAACGGTTGCAACAGATGCGAGCTTACCTGTCTTTTCGCTTATCTTATGGCAAGCGACACCCGAGCCGCCTCTGTTCTTCATCTGTCTGAAGTCCTCGAAGGGAGTTCTCTTACCGAAGCCGCCCTCTGTCAAGGTGAGGAGATATTTCTCATCGTCTATCATACAGAGTCCGACAACATAGTCGTCACCCTTTAGCTTGATACCTCTTACACCGCGCGCAAGTCTGCCCATGCATCTGACATTTTCCTCGGTAAATCTTACCGCAAGACCGTCTCTCGACGCGACCAGGATATCCTCGCCGCCCTTGGTATGCTTAACAAAGAGAAGCTCATCGTTTTCATCAAGCGTAATAGCTATCTTTCCGCCCCTGCGCTGATATTCAAAATCCGAAAGCAGAGTTCTCTTCATTATACCGTTCTTCGTCACCATAGTGAGATACTCGTTTTCGGTAAAGTCATCTACGGTTATGAGCGCGGTAACCTTTTCATTTTCCTGAAGCTCGATTATATTTACTATATTTGTACCCTTTGAGGTTCTTGATGCTTCGGGAATTCTGTATACCTTTTTGGTGTGTACCTTACCCATATTTGTAAACATAAGTAGGTAAGAATGGCTGTTTGCCACTATTACATTGTCTATAAAGTCCTCTTCCTTAGTCGTCATTCCTATGACACCCTTTCCTCCTCTGCGCTGAGCGGAATAGGTGGATGCGGGAAGTCTCTTTATATAGCCGTCCTTTGTAAAGGTAAGAACACAGGTCTGTCTCGGAATGAGGTCCTCGTCCTCGATTTCTTCCGCAACCTCAACAAGCTCTGTTCTTCTCTCGTCGGCATAAAGTCTCTTTATTTCTGAAAGGTCATCCTTGATTATCTGTAAAATTTTGTTGTCATCTGCAAGAATGCCCTGCAATTCATCTACGAGAGCGGAGAGCTTTTCAAGTCTGTTTTCTATCTTCTGTCTTTCAAGTCCGGAAAGACGTCCGATTGTCATTTCAACTATAGCCTGAGCCTGATAATCCGAAAGACCGAAGCGTTCCATTAACTTTTCTTTAGCGTCGGGAATGGATTCGCTCTTTTTTACTATCTCTATTATTTCGTCTATATGATCAATAGCTATTTTATAACCCTCATAGATGTGCATTTCATGGAGAGCCTTTTTCAAATCATACTCGGTTCTTTTACGGATAACTCCGTTCTGGAAAGAGATATAGTTATCAAGGATCTGAGGAAGCGTCAGAAGCTTCGGCTCGCCGTTTACAAGCGCTATCATGTTTATCGCGCAGGTGTCCTGAAGCTGACTGTACTTATAAAGCTGATTCAATATTACCTCGGGGTTTGCGTCTCTGCGGTAATCCACAACTATTCTCATTCCCGCGCGTCCCGACTCGTCACGAAGTCCCGTAATACCGTCTATCTTCTTGTCATTTACGAGCTTTCCCATGCTCTCGACAAGCTGACTCTTTCTTACCTGGAAGGGAATTTCGGTGAAAATTATCTGTTTATTTTCATCATCTATATGAGCCTTTGCGCGAACATAAACACGTCCTCTGCCTGTGCTGTAAGCATTATATATTCCCATAGTTCCGTAAATTGTCGCATATGTCGGGAAGTCGGGACCCTTTATATATTGCATAAGCTCCAGAACCGAGCATTCGGGGTTGTCCATACGGTAGATTATACCGTCAACCACCTCGCCTAAGTTATGTGTCGGGATATTTGTCGCCATACCGACCGCAATACCGACAGAACCGTTTACTAAAAGGTTAGGGAATCGGGAGGTAAGGACCGTAGGCTCCTTACGGCTGTTATCGAAGTTAGGGATAAATTCAACTGTCTCCTTTTCGATATCCGAAAGCATATAGTTAGCCATCTTAGCCATTCTTGCCTCGGTGTATCGGTAAGCCGCCGCGCCGTCTCCGTCTACGTTACCGAAGTTTCCGTGTCCCTCGATAAGCGGATAACGCAGAGAGAAGGGCTGAGCCATTCTTACCATGGTATCATATACCGCAACGTCACCGTGGGGATGATATCTACCCAAAACGTTACCTACGGTTGTCGCCGATTTTCTGAAGGGCTTTTCGTATGTCAAGCCGTCCTCATACATAGCGTAAAGGATTCGTCTCTGTCCGGGCTTCAAGCCGTCACGGACATCGGGGAGCGCACGGCTTGTTATTACGCTCATGGAATATTCGATGAAAGAGGTCTTTACCTCTTTTTCCATATTTCTGTCTTCAATTTTCTGATTAGGGAACTCTATGCTGCCCTGAAAATGATTTAACTGTTTCTTACTCATATTTTCACCTGATTATATATCAAGATTTTGCGCGTATTTCGCGTTTTTCTCAATAAATTCTCTTCTCGGCTCGACTAAGTCACCCATAAGAACCGAGAACATCTGGTCGCAGGCTATGGCATCCTCTATTTCTACCTTGAGAAGCGTTCTTCTCTCGGGGTCCATAGTTGTCTCCCAAAGCTGTGAGGGGTCCATTTCACCAAGACCCTTATAGCGCTCGGCTTCGATATTTCCGCCCAATTCCTCTATTATAGCGTCTCTCTCCGCATCCGAGAAGGCATATCTCTCCTGTGCCTTGCCCTTTCTTATCTTATAAAGCGGAGGCTGAGCCAGGAATATATGTCCGTCCTCAATAAGCTTTCTCATATGTCTGAAGAAGAATGTGAGAAGCAATATGCGTATATGAGAACCGTCAACGTCGGCATCCGCCATGATTATTATTTTTCCGTAACGGAGCTTCTGAATATCGAAGTCCTCGCCTATTCCGCAGCCGAGTGCCTGAATTATAGGCTTTAACGACTCATTTCCGTAAACCTTATCCTGTCTTGATTTCTCAACATTCAATACCTTACCGCGAAGGGGAAGTATAGCCTGATATCTGCTGTCACGTCCGTCCTTTGCCGAGCCTCCCGCGGAGTCTCCCTCTACAAGATAAAGCTCTGTAAGCTCCACACGGCGCTCCTGACAGTCGCTCAGCTTACCCGGCAGAGAGGAAGCCTGCAAAACGTTCTTTCTTGTAAGCTCTCTTGCTTTTCTTGCCGCCTCTCTCGCGCGGGAAGCCGCAAGGGCTTTGTCTATTATGACCTTTGCCTGATTGGGATTTTCCTCAAGATATTCATCTAATTTTGCGCTGACTATAGTATCTACAAGAACTCTTATTTCCGAGTTTCCCAATTTTGCTTTTGTCTGGCTCTCAAACTGGGCGTCGGTCAGCTTTACGCTTATGATAGCGCAAAGTCCCTCTCGGACATCATCACCTGATAAATTCTTGTCGCTGTCCTTCAAAATACCCTTTTTTCTCGCGTAATCGTTTATTACCTTGGTAAGAGCGTTCTTGAAGCCTGTCTCGTGAGTACCGCCCTCTATTGTGGACATATTGTTGGCAAAAGAAATTATAGCTTCGTTATAGCTGTCGTTATATTGCATAGCGACCTCTGCGATAGAGCCGTTCTTTTCGCCCTTTATATAGATTATATCGTTGGTCAAGGGAGTGACGTGTCTCGTCTTATTCAGATAATCAACGTAGCTTACAATACCGCCCTCGTAATGAAGTACCTCTTCGACAGTCTCCTCGCCTCGCAGGTCGGTGAGTACTATTTTTACTCCCGCATTCAAGAATGCCTGCTCTCTCATACGGTTCAAAAGAGTCTCGTATTCAAATACGGTCTCCTCAAAAATAGTGCCGTCCGGCTTGAATCTTACGTAAAGACCGTGTCTGTCGCCGCAATCCCCCTCACATTTAAAGGGTCTTGCTACCTTTCCTCGCTCAAAGCGCTCGGTGTACTTCTTTCCGTCACGGCAGTTTTCTACCTCTACCCATTCGGAAAGCGCGTTAACAACAGACGCGCCAACTCCGTGAAGTCCGCCCGCTATCTTGTAGCCCTCGCCGCCGAATTTACCGCCCGCATGAAGAACGGTGTATACTACTTCAAGGGTAGGCAATCCTAATTTTTCATTCATACCCGACGGAATTCCGCGTCCGTCATCCTGAACAGAGACGCTGTTGTCCTCGTGGATAGTAACCGTAATGCAGTCGCATTCTCCTGCAAGCGCTTCGTCTATAGAGTTATCCACTATCTCATAAACAAGATGGTGAAGTCCCTTAATTGACGTAGTACCTATATACATGCCGGGTCTTTTTCTTACCGCGTCAAGACCCTCAAGTACCTGTATCTGACTGTCATCATAGCCATTTTTTTCGGGTGTGTAATCCATTTCAATCTTTTCCTTTTCTTAATGGTGTCTTATTCTTCGCTGAAATCGCTGTTCATTCTCGCATTCAGTCCGACAGAGGAAATTTTTGAGACATAGAGCTTTTGCTCGCCCTTTTTATCCCCGTCACACAGTACGAACGAACGCGGTATATCCATTTCGGTATAGAATACGCTTTTTTTCTTCTCCATAGCGTTAAGAAAGGCTCTTGTGCTATGAGAGACTGTCGCCGTATCCATATCGAAAATTCCTATTATTTCTTTTTTCTTAACGTTTACTCCGTTACCTATATGAAGATACATAAGTTCCCTTTTCAACCTTTATTACATTTACGTCGCTGTCGTCAAAGCCTTGCTTTTCGCAGGCGGTGATAAGTATCTGCCTATCCTGCTTTTTCTCCATTATATAGGCTCGCCTCTTTTCGTCAAGCTCGCTTAAGACGTCGTCAAAGAGGAACACGGGATATTCTCCCGAATACTCCCGACAGACCTCACCTTCAGCCATTTTCAAGGCAAGCACTATAGATCTCTGCTGACCCTGTGAAGCAAACGAGCGCGCGGAAATTCCGTTTATCTTTATTTCAACATCATCTCTGTGTATTCCGTAAAGAGAGCAGCCCGCGGCTATTTCTCGCTCACGTGAAGAAAAAAGTATATCTCTGTATTGCGCTTCGATATCGGATCCTCCCTTTATATCGCTCACATATTCAAGAGACAGTTCTTCCTTTCCGCCTGATAGCTCATAGAGTATCCTTTTTGCGCTTTCGGATATCTTCTTTATATACTCGCTTCTTTTTTCGTTGATATAAGCAGCTCTTTTAGCAAGAGAATTTGACCATATATCAAGCTGCTCCTCGCTGTAATAAAGACCCTTTTGCGCGTTTTTGAGGATGGTGTTCCTGTTTTCAAGAATTTTATTGTATTCGCTGTATATATTCAGATACATAGGCTTTATCTGACTTATACCTATATTCATAAAGTCACGCCTCATGGACGGACCCTCTTTTACAAGAGTCAGATGCTCGGGAAAAAAGAGTACCGCTCTGAAATGACCTATCATATCTGTTATTCTTTCTTCTTCCGCGCCGTTCCTGTATTTTTTCTTATCCTTGCCGTATACACGGTAGGCGAGCGACTGCCTTCTTTCATTGCTATCGAAAGTCATTTCTATAAAAAATCCGTCATTTCCGAATCTTTTCAGCTCTCCGTCGCTCGAGCCTCGGAAGCTTTTTCCTCTTGCAAAATAGTATACAGCTTCAAGTATATTAGTCTTTCCCTGCGCATTCTGTCCGTAAAGAAGATTTACGCCGTCTGAAAATGAAAGCGACGCGCTCTCTATGTTTCTGAAATTTTCTACCTTCAGCTTTTCTATTTTCATACCTTTTCAGCTTTTCTTTTTGCCTAAGGCTTTTATTCTTATTCGTTCATTCTTACAGGCTGTACCATATAGAAGAAATCCTCGTCCTCTTTTTTCTCGCGGGGAGAAATGGTAACGCTCTGTGTGGGAGATTTGAAGGTAAGAATTATTTCGTCACTGTCTGCGGCTCTTATACTGTTTATAAGATAACGGCAGTTGAAGGCTATCTTTATTCCGTCGCCCTCGTGAGCGCAGGACATTTCATCATATACCTCACCGTTTGCCGATTTTGAGGCAAGTGAGAGTCTGTCTCCCTCTACTATGAGCTTAACATACGAACGGGAGCTTTTTTCCTCTGCGATAAGATTAGCTCTTTCAAGACCCGCTAAAAGTCTTTCTCTGTTAAGCGTAACATAAATATCATTGCTTTTGGGTATAATTCTGTTGTAATCGATATATTCCTCGTCAATGAGACGGGTAAAGAAGGTAAGGTCCTCAAAATTAAATATAGCGTGCTTTCTCGTAAGCATGACCCTGATATTGCCGCCCTTGTCGGAAAGTATCTTTACAAGCTCATTGAGTGCGTGTCCGGGTACGATAAACGAGAAGTCCATATCCTCTTTATTGGAAACGTCGGATATCTCGCTCGCTATCTCGCACTTGGAAAGAGTATAGCTGTCGCAGGAAACTATGTCGAGCTTGTTTTTCTTTATCTTAAAAAACGCGCCGCAGAGCATAGGTCTTGTATCCTGCTCGGCTATCGAATGTATTACCTTATTTATCATCTTTTTAAGAATAAAGGAATCGGCTATAAATCCGTTTTCGCACTTAAGCTCGGGGAGCTTCGGGAAATCGGAGCCCTTAAGCGCAAAGAGAGAAAAGTTACTGGTTCCGCAGGATATTACTGTATTGAAGCGCTCATCTACGGTTATATTTATAATATCGTCGGGCAGGAGGCGAAGTATCTGCATGAGCCTCTGCGCGTTTATTATATAGCTTCCGCCTTCAAGTATTCTTTCAGCCTTTATATAGGCAACGACGCCCTTCTTCATATCGTAGGCGGAGAGCTTTATCACTCCGCTTTCCTTGTCGGCTTCGATAAGAACACCTTCTATAGATGTTATAGTGTTTTTGCTTGATACGCTACCCATAGCGGGAGCCAATTTTTCGGTAAATTCTTCTTTTTGAAAGGTAATATTCATTTTTAACTCCTTTGTTTCGTTCCCTCCTCTCAAGAAGAGAAGAAAAAGAAAATAATATCTTTTATATATAATAGTAGTAGTAGTAGGGGGTGTTCAAAATGTTTAAAAGTCTCAAAGGGCTTATATTAAGCCATATTTTGAAAAAAAATTATGTTTATAAAAACACAGGTACGTTCCTATTTACTGTTGAATAAATGTAACAAACCTTTAATGTTGAAAATGTGGAATAAATTTCATTTTATTTTCAACATCTTTTTTCTGCGCTTTCAACAGTGAATAGGTATGTAAAAAAGAAAAACCTGTTGAAAACTTAAGCCTTTATTTCCTGCAAAAGCGTTTCTATATCGTACTCTAAATTTTTATTTTCCTTCATATCCTTTTCAATCTTTTTAAGAGAGGCTATGACGGTCGAATGGTCCTTGCCGAAAAGCTCTCCTATAGAGGTCTGAGGCAGATCTGTCAGAGTCCTTATAAGATATATGCATATATGACGGGCATTTGCTATCATGGCGTTTCTCTTACTGCTCTTTATGTCCTCTATAGATACGTTATATTTTTCGGACACCTTCTTGAATATCCTGTCAAGTGTTACGCTTACCGAGGTCGAGCCTGTGAGAAAATCCGATATAGTTCTCTTACACATATCTATAGTGATAGGGGTTGCCGTCAGAATACTTATTGCTGATATCTTTTTTATTGCGCCTTCTATCTGGCGTATGTTGTTGTTCAGCTTTTCGGCTAAATAATTTACTATATCCGTGGATATGTTTATATTCAGCGACTCCGCTTTTTTCATTATTATAGCGGTGCGAAGCTCGAAGGTCGGAGGCTGTATATCTGCCATAAGTCCCCACTCAAAGCGTGTACGCAGACGGTCGGAAAGGTGCGCTATTTCCTTTGGAGGTCTGTCTGATGTGAGTATTATCTGCTTTCCGCTTTCGTAAAGAGCTGTGAAGGTGTGGAAGAATTCCTCCTGTGTTGACTCCTTACCGGCTATAAACTGAATATCGTCGATAAGAAGAACATCCGCCGAGCGATACTTTTCACGCAGAGAGGCTGTCGTGTAATTCGAGATAGCCGTTATAAGCTCATTCGTGAATTCCTCGCACTTTTTATATATTATTTTTACATTTGGATTGTTTCTTTTTATCTCGTTAGTTACCGCGTAAAGCAGGTGAGTTTTACCGAGACCGCTCTGTCCCCAGATGAAAAGCGGGTTATACTGAGGTGAGAGCTGCTTCGCTACCGCAGTACATGCCGCATGAGCGAATTTGTTGGAGTCGCCGACTATGAAGTTATCGAAGGTGTATTCCTCGACTATCATATGGCTCTCTATCGCCGACGCTTTATCTATAACTATTTCGTCATCATAGTTATATACGGGAGCGAGTGGCTTTTTTTCCTCGTCCTGTGTATAGCTTGATGAATTTGAGTATAGGTCGGGAAGCTTGAAGCCGTTTTCCGCCTGCGTTGAGATTATAGAGCAGGATACCTCAAAGCCGAGTATATCGGCAATACATTCCGAAATAAATTCAATATGCTTTTTTTCAATGATATCCTTTTTGAAATCACTGTTTATTGAAAAGACTGCTTCTGTTTCGGATAAAGATTCGATTTTTAAGTCTACATACCAAAGATTGTAGATGGTTGACGAGACCTTGCTTCTTATGTTCTGCTGCAAGGATTCGCATAACTGTGTTAATGAGTCCATTTCATTCTCCTGTAAGATTTTATTGTATCCCGTTAAAAAAGAAGGCAAAAATTGATGTAAACATTTTTTTACTCTCTTTTGTTATCGATTTTGTTTTTACACCTCCTATTGTACCATAAATTTTTTAATTTTTCAACATTTGTTTGCTATTTTCTTTCATTTTTTTATTATAATTTTTATATTTTTATATAAATAATATATATAATATAAAAAAACGATTGAAAAAAGGAAAAATATTTGCTATAATAAGTACAAACCGATAAGAAAAGGATAAAGCTATGAAAATATCTCTTTGCATTCCTATGTATAACGAGGAAAGAATTGTTGAAGATACTCTCAATACCGTGTCAAGGTATATGAAGGATACCTTCATAGATAATTATGAAATAATTTTTATATCAGATGGGTCCAAAGATAATTGCGCAGAGAAGGTAAAAAATTATAATGACGAGCATGTAAGGCTGATAAGCTATGAGCAGAATATGGGAAAGGGCTATGCCGTAAGACAGGGAGTTCTCGGCTCACAGGGAGACATAGTTATGTTCACCGACTGTGATTTAGCCTACGGATGTGACGTAATAAAGCGTTTTTACGACGAAATGACCGAAAAGGGCGCGGATGTAGCTGTCGGCTCGCGGAATTTGGATAAAAGCGGCTACGAGGGGTATTCATTTATGCGCCGCCTTGTGTCAAAGGCATATATAATTTTTCTCTCGGTAATAGGCGGTCTTAAATTATCGGATTCTCAGTGCGGATGTAAGGCATTTTCGGGAGAAATGGGCAAAAAGGTGTTTTCTCACTGTGAAATAAACCGCTTTGCCTTCGACTTTGAAGCGATAATGATAGCGACAAAGGCAAAAGCAAAAATTATAGAAATACCCGTAAAAATAATTCAGAATAACTCAAATACCAGCATGAATATGGTAAAGGACAGTATAAAAATGGTAAGGGATATTCTGAAAATGAAGAAAAGAATAAAAAAATTAGAGCTGTGATTTTTATGTAAACTTAAATTTACAACACGGTTAAATATAAAAATTTTTTCTTCATATATTATAATAATACGTATAAAAAAACGGGATAATCAAGTCAATCATCCCGTTTTTTGTTGTGTTTTTTTGAGGGACTTTTTTGCAAAAAAGTCCCTCAAACTCTTCAAAAAACTCTTGAAGAAATATTTTTAGATTTAAATGTCTGGTATTCCGCCGAGAAGTCGCTTTCAAAATTTGACTTGTCGGTGTGGGCGACGCCTTTTTATCGTAGGGCGGGAGACAAGACGTTCGCCCTACCGAATTTGTGATGTTGCATCACCGATAATTTGCAATTGTTTAACGATATGATTGTCTTTGTTACTTCAAACTGTGACGAAGTCACATCATAACTATGCGTAGCATATCATCACTCATAACTTGCCCGAAGGGCAATCATAACTGAGTCTGTTGCGAAGGCAACAGACTCATAAATTGCAATTTATAATTTTCTTTTAGACATTCTTTTTGGCTTGCCTGAAAAAATTATTGCCGCGAGGTATCCGAAGCAGAGGGCGGCGCTTGTGCCTGCGGAGGCAGAGGTCAGCCCACCCTCTAAGGCGCCTATAAGACCGTGTGTATTTACAGCCTCACGGACACCGATAGCGACCGTACCGCCGAATCCGATAAGAGGAACAGAGGCGCCGCATCCCGCAAAGTCACGTAATGGAGCATAAAGCCCGAGAGCACCGAGCAAGACCCCCGTACAAACGTATATAACAAGTATCCGAGCAGGAGTCAGGCGTGTCAGATCTATAAGAAGCTGTGCAATAACGCAGAATGCCCCGCCTACAAGAAATGCTTTAAGAAGGTCATAAAAAAATTCCATATATAATATCCTTTTATATCTTATTGTTTAGTGCATTATTTTCTTTATCAAAAGAAAGACCACTCCAAAAAAAGTCTCAAAAAAGGGCGTTTTTTATGGTTTTTTACCATTGTTTGCCAACAGTCTCAAAAATGAGTCTTTTTTAATATTTTTTGCCTTTATTTACCAAACAGTCTTAAAAATGGACTGTTTTTCGTGTTTTTTGACATTCTTTACCATTTTATTCGCTTGTAAGGTGTATAAGAGGAGCAATTCCCGCTATAGAGCCGCCTTGCTGAATGCTTGAAGGACTCATAAGAGCGCCTGTCGCCATAAAGAGGATATTTTTTATTTCGCCCTTTTTCAATCGTGGAATAAAATATGAAGCTAAAACAGATGCGCTGCATCCGCATCCGCTTGCTCCGCTGTGTACGTCCTGTCTTTTGAAGTCATACATCATAACACCGCAGTCACTGTGATTTTTTCTTATGTCGATGCCTATTGAAAGAAGCAGCTCACGGAGTATCTCGCCTCCCTCTTTTCCGAGGTCGCCTGTTATAATGAAATCGAAATCGGAAGGAGAGCTTTCGCTCTTTTTGAAGTAGCTTTCTATTGTGTCAGCGGCGGCAGGTGCCATTGCCGCTCCCATATTGGCTGCGTCCGAAACTCCGCTGTCCACTATTTTCCCGGCCATTACTTCTCTTACATAGATATTTCTTTTTAAGCTCTTTGTGTCTTTTTCGGTGCCTTCTGTGTCTGAACGTTCTAAAATAAACGCGCCTGCCGCCGTTGCCGTCCATTGAGCCGTAGGGGTCCTCTGACCGCCGTATTCTATAGGTGTTCTGAACTGTCTTTCGGCGGCGCAGTTATGAGATGAGGTAATTGAGGCGCATCTTTTAAGGCTTTTGCTCGAATTTAAGAACATAGAAGCGCAGAGAAGTCCCTCGGCTGAGGTAGAACAGGCTCCGTATAGACCTATATAAGGGATTCCAAATGAAGAAAGACCTTGAGATGATGCGACACATTGGTTTTGAAGATCTCCCGCAAAGAGAATGTCGATGTCGCAGGGCTTAAGACCCGCCTTTTTCAAGAGAAGATTGAGAGTTATGCGGTCAAGCTCTCCCTCGGATAGCTCCCAAGTCTTTGCTCCGAATTTGTCGCTTTCATCGTGATAGTCGAAAAGGTCGCCGAGAGGACCGAAAAATTCCTCATGCCCGACGGCAGAAGCCGCCTCCAACAGACGAACACGCTTTCCAAGGTCAATTATCTTTTGCAATTCAAATTTTTTCCTTCCTTTTTAATTATAGTTTTCAACAATTTTTAATAGTCTTGTATGTGTAAATAAAAGTTTACAAAGTTAAAATAATGTATAAAAAGTATCTGTAAAAAAGCATTAAAAAATACGCCTTTTTATAAAAAAATCAAGCCGAAATGAGAAATAAATTGCAATTTATGAGTCTGTTGCGATGCAACAGACTCAGTTATGATTGCCCTACGGGCAAGTTATGAGTGATGATATGCTGCGCATAGTTATGATGTGACTTCGTCACAGTTTGAAGTAACAAAGATTTTTTTATGAATTGATTCTTGAGGAAGCGATTGAGTATTTGTTATAGAGTTGT
>SVQV01000153.1 GCA_015065175.1 Oscillospiraceae bacterium
GATAATGAAACACCTAAAGACTTTTTATACGAGCGACAGACAAGAGTGGAGAATGTGGCTCGCAGAAAATTTTGAAACGGAAAGCGAAATATGGTTTGTTTTTCCGATGAAGGAATCGGGTGACAAGGCGCTTTTATATAATGATGCAGTTGAAGAAGCACTTTGCTTCGGCTGGATCGACAGTACGATTAAGCATATTGATCCTACACACCGTGCGCAACGGTTTACACCGAGAAAGAAAGGCAGTCCTTATTCCCGACCGAATATTGAACGGCTGATCCTGCTTGACGAGCGCGGTATGATCCACCCAAGCGTGAGAGAATCCGTGTTGCCCATCATTCGAGCCCCATACATTTTTCCAAGCGATATACTTGATGCCATAAAATCAGATATGGTTGCGTGGAAAAACTATGAGAAATTATCCGAGCCATACAAACGCATCCGTGTTGCCTATATAGATGCGGCAAGAAAACGTCCCGACGAGTTCAAAAAGCGCCTTGAAAGCTTTATAAAAAAGACTCGTGAAGGGAAAATAATCGTCGGATACGGTGGTATAGATAAATATTATAAATGACAAAATCCAATTTATCGAACAGACAGCAACAGACAGTTGCTTGCAGACTGCAATGATCTATGGTAAAATATAACCATAAAATATATGGCGGTGAAATTATGGAAACAAAGGATATTATTTTAGAACTCAGAACGAAAAAAGGTCTTTCGCAGGAGGAGCTTGCGGAAAAGATATTTGTAACAAGGCAGGCTGTTTCCCGTTGGGAGAACGGTGAAACGATACCGAACACGGAAACTCTGAAGCTCCTCTCGAAAGAGTTTGACGTGTCGATCAATACGCTTCTCGGCTCACCGAGAAATCTTGTCTGCCAATGCTGCGGTATGCCGCTTGAGGACAGTAATATAAGCAAAGAAACCAACGGCTTTTTCAACGAGGAATACTGCAAATGGTGCTATGCAGACGGCGAATACACTTACGACAATATGGATGATCTTATTGACTTCTGTGCCGACCATATGGCAAACGAGCATTTCACGCCCGAGCAAGTACGTGCTTATATGAAGGATATGCTTCCGAAGCTGAATTATTGGAAGAAATATACCGAGCTTGGCGGAGAAGAAAAGTTTGACGAGCTTAAAAGGCAGCTTATCAAGGAATTTAATGATCTACATATTGAGGGAATGCCAGAAGTCACAGAGCTTTCCGCCCTCATAGGCGCTTACGTGAATCTCGAATATACGCTCCCTAATGGGCAGAAGGTAAAATACCTTGAAGACGGTGCGACCTATCTCGGCTATCAGCTCGAATGTGAATTCGACGGCGGCAGATGCTTCGGGCTTGTAGCGAATATGGATTTTCTTCTCGTTTGTACCTACGGTGAGAACGGAGAAAATCCCGAGCTTGTGATTTATAAAAAGAGATAATAAAATTATAATTTATACGAGCTTCCTCGCTCCATTCATTACGGAGCGAGGACTTTTTTTGCTTCTTTTTGAAAACCACTTGACAAAAATTCTCCGACTGTATATAATATAGATATACAGTATTAACAGAGGTGTTGGCGTGAATATTTTAATTGACAATAAAAGTGGCGAGCCGATTTACAATCAAATATATTCTCAGATTAAAAATCAGATTATAAGCGGAGAGCTTAAAGAAGACGAGATGCTTCCGTCCATTCGAGGACTCGCAAAGGATCTGCGTATCAGCTTTATCACGACTAAACGCGCATATGAAGAACTTGAAAAGGAAGGCTTCATTTACACTCTGCCCGCAAAGGGATGTTACGTTGCGCCGAAAAACGTGGAGCTTTTGCGTGAGGAAAACCTGAAAAAGATAGAGGATCATATCGAGCAGATAGCAAGGCTCGCGGCAAGTTGCAATCTTAGGCAGGATGATATTATTGAAATGATCAAATTCGGCATGGAGGAACAAAAATGAACGCACTTGAGATGAAAAATGTAAGCAAGTCCTTTTCGGGATTTTGCTTGGATAACATGAGCCTGACTTTGCCCTGCGGTTGCATCCTGGGGCTTATAGGAGAGAACGGCGCAGGGAAAAGCACCACTATAAAGCTCATTTTAGATATACTGCATAAGGATAGCGGAACAATCACAATACTCGGCAGTGACAACAGAAAGGATATCTCGCTTATCAAGGAAGATGTCGGTGTCGTAATGGACGAGGTGGGGATTCCCGAATGTCTGACGGCAAAGCAGGTCGGTAAGGTTATGAAGCATACGTTTCGTAATTGGAACGAGCTTGAATATAGCAGGCTCCTGCAAAAATTAGCCCTGCCCGATAACAAGCCGTTCAAGGATTTTTCGCGCGGCATGAAAATGAAGCTCGGCATTGCCGTCGCTATGTCACACGGCGCGAAGCTGTTAATTCTTGACGAGCCGACAAGCGGACTTGACCCTGTTGTGCGTGACGAAGTTGTTGAAATGTTCTACGATTTTACAAGGGATGAAACCCATTCCATTCTTATATCTTCACACATTGTAAGCGATCTTGAAAGGCTATGTGACTATGTGGCGTTTTTGCATAAGGGTAAGCTGATGCTTTTTGAGGAGAAAGATATGCTTTTGTCCGAATACGGTATAATTCACTGTACGGTAGAACAGCTTTCGGAACTTGACCGCAGTGTGATAAAGTACAGAAAAGAAACACCTTACGGCGCTGAGGTCATCGTATCACGAAAAGATGCGCCCGAGGGCTTCAAGCTAAGCCCCATAAGCATTGAGGAGTTGTTTGTATTTATGGCAAAGGAGGCGAGATAAATGAAGGGACTTATTTTGAAAGATCTGTATATGATGAAAAAGTATTGTAAAGCCTATCTTCTGATTACAGTAGTATTTATAGCGGTATCCTTTGCGGGTAGCGAAAACTTGTTTTTTACATTTTATCCGTGCTTGCTCTGCGGTATGATACCCGTCAATCTTCTTGCTTATGATGAGAGAAGCAAATGGCTGCAATATAGCGAAACAATGCCATATACCAAAGGAGAAATTGTCAGCGGCAAGTATTTAATAGGGCTTTGTACACAGTTGGCTATTCTGCTCATCATCGGAATTGCGAGAGCAATACGAATGGATATCAGTGATGCTTCAGCGCTTAGAGAATATCTTGTTCTTATGATGCTCGTGCTGATCATGTCGCTCTTGGCATCCTCTATCACACTTCCGTTTATGTTCAAGTTCGGCGTAGAAAAGGGTAGAATGGCTTATTATATTATGATAGGTGTTGTATGCGCAGGCAGCATTATATCATCAAATTTGTTATCAGGCGAAGTTCAATCAGAAATAAAACTGAACGGGATCTTGCCTATCATCTGCTTTGTCGGAATTGGGTTATATGCATTATCCTGGTATTTATCCATTGTCTTTTATAAGAGGCGGGAAATATGATCAGAAATGCCTTTATATAACAGAAGATTGAAACAATTTTATCATTGAATAAAAATTTTGGAGGATAATGATATGAGCAAAATAAAAAAATCTATTCATCCCGATGATGATCTGCATTACGGGAAAATGGGCTTACAGCGAGACAAGGTCGAGCTTTGGGAGGACGGCGCGCGTGTGGACGGCTCTAAGGGAACTTATGAGTGGTGGTATTACGATTCCCATTATCCCGACGGAACGGTACTCGTTATCTTTATGTTTTCGAAAAATCCGATCAGTGTAAACGGTCCTGTCAAGCCTATGTCTACCGTCGAACTGACACTACCCGACGGCACAAAATATTCGGAGGAGGTCTTTGCTTCGCTTGAAGAAAGCCATTACGCAAAGGATAAGTGCGATGTCAAAATCGGTGAATGTTACTGCAAGGGAGATCTCAAGCATTACGACGTTGTGTTCAAAGGTAAAACAATAAGCGCGACGCTTACGCTCGACAGTACAATACCCGCTTGGCGTTCTCAGACCGGCAGTATCTTTTTCGGTGACAATGAGGAGCATTATTTTGCCTGGCTTCCCGCAGTCCCTGAGGGAAGAGCAGTAGCCGACGTTACATATAACGGCGGAAAAACGCTTCATCTG
>SVQV01000029.1 GCA_015065175.1 Oscillospiraceae bacterium
GTATAATTATCTCGCTTTCTTGTGTATTATTTGTTGCAATTAAATTATACAACAAAGCAAGCGGATGCTCAATACCTTTCGGTAAAGAACATCCGCTTTTTTTAGGCTATCTTAATGAGACAGCTCCATAAATTGCAATTTATCAATCATGGAAAAAAGAAAAAAGCTGTTGTTTGAGGCAAAAGCTTTTTACATTTTATATAAACTGTATCAGGGGATTTTTCTTTTCAGGTTAAAATGATTTTTACGTGACATTCGGGAGAAAGCCTCAGGTCGCTTTTATCGGTCACTATATAATCGAGCTTATCGAGTGGGGCAAGGTTGTAGGGAGCGCTTTCACCGAATTTGGAGCTGTCGCAGAGAAAGACCGTCTTTTTGCTTCTGCCCATTACCCGACGTCTGAGCATCGTTTCTTTATAGGAGGTGTCTGTGATGACATTTTCGTCGCTTACTCCGTGAGAAGAAAAGAACATAATGTCGAAATTGAAATCCGAGACGGTGTTTTCCGCTATTTCGCCTGCAAAGCACATTGATTTTTGTTGAAATTCTCCACCAGTGCAGTAGTTTTTTATACCTCGCTTGCTTAATACGGTGCAGAGGATTATACTGTTGGTTATTACCGTTAAATTCTGCTCGGAGGATAACAGATAAGCTAACTGCATAGCAGAGCTTGAAGCGTCTATGAATATTATCTGATTGTCGGAAATAAGAGGCAGAGCAGCTTCACAGAGCTTCTTTTTCTCTTTTGCGTTTACAGCTCTTCGAAATTCGAAGGGGACAACAGTGTTCTCGCTTTGGAGCTTTTTCGCTCCTCCGTGACTGCGAAGTATAAGCTCTCTTTTTTCAAGCTCGGCAAGGTCACGTCTTACAGTCGGCAGGCTGACGAAAAGAGTTTGGCTCAATTTGCCGACGGAGACATATTCCTCCTCCTCAAGAATTTCAAGAATTTTGTCGTACCTTTCTTCCTGTAGCATTTTTAATCCTCCGTTTGAGCGTTTTTGAGCGTTTATCAATATTCTGAACAGGTATTGACAATCGTTTTTGATTGTTTTATAATCATTATATAAAAGAAAACGAGCTTTGTCAAGGAGATAAATCAATGGATATCAAGGAATTACATAAAAGATTTGCATCCTGCCCCTGTGGACGTGAGCATAACTGTGACATAGCCGAGGTCAAAATAGGTCACGGCGTGATAAACGAAATAGGCGAATTGTGTGCGGAATACGAAAAAATCCTGCTCGTCTCGGACGAAAATACATATAAGTATGCGAAGGGTGTGGAAAGCATACTTTCCGAAAAAACAGAAAAAAGCATAGTATTGAAAGCGCAGAAGGACGTAGTTATTCCGAACGAGGAAAAAATTGCCGAGCTTGAAAACGCTCTATCTTCCGAAACCGACCTTATAATAGGTGTAGGTTCGGGAGTAATAAACGACCTCTGTAAGCATGTCAGCTTCAAAAGAGGGCTGCCTTATTACATAGCGGCGACAGCTCCTTCTATGGACGGGTATGCGTCTGTCGGCGCGGCACTCATTCTCGGCGGAATGAAGGTAACGCTGAACGCACGCCCCCCAAAAGCTATTATCGCCGACACCGAAATATTAAAATGCGCGCCTATAGATATGCTGCGCGCGGGCTACGGAGATATTGTCGGTAAGTTCTCCTGCTTGAACGACTGGCGTTTGGGCGCACTTGTAAACGGTGAATATTTCTGTCAGAGAGTATATGACTTAACTTTTGAATGTGCCGAGCGTGTAAAGGATCTGGCTGAGGGAATACAAAACAGAGACGAAAAGAGCATAGAGCTTTTGACAGAAGCACTCATCACTGTCGGTGTAGCTATGAGTTATGTAAAAAATTCCCGTCCCGCCTCGGGAAGTGAGCATCATCTGTCTCACTTCTTTGAGATAACCGGAATTTTGGACGGAAAGCCTTATTTCGCGCACGGAATAGATGTGCTTTTCTCTGCGGTATGTGTGCAGAGGCTCAGAGAAGAAATAATAAAAGCCGAGAAGCCGAAAAGCTTCAAGCTGCCGGACAACGCAGAATATGAAAGGGCAATAAAAAGAATATACAAGAGCGCGTCGGACGGCGTGATAGAGCTTCAGAAAAAGACAGGCTTTTACACCGACGGCAATATAGGCACATACACAGATAACTGGGATAGGATAAAGGCGCTTTTAAACGAGACTCCCTCTTGCTCCGAAATGCTCGGCTATGTCCGTAAAATAGGACTCGACATAAACGACTTTGAAGCACTCTACGGCAAAGAGAAGATAAGAGATGCGACCTTCTTCGCAAAGGACTTGAAGGACAGATACACTGTGCTTTGGCTGTATTTCTATCTTAATTACAATTCATCGGAGGAAAAATAATATGATAAAGCTCATAGCATTCGATCTGGACGGAACTCTTACACAGCACAGGACTCCTATCGGACCTGAGTGCGAAGAAATATTGCTCGCATTAAAAGAAAAATACAAGCTTCTTATGGTAGGAGCAGGCGCTTGTCGCAGAATATTCGAGCAGATGAAGCATTTTCCTATAGACATAGTCGGAAATTACGGAATGCAAAGCGCAGTTTACAATTATGAAACGAAGGATATAGAGATAAAAGACGAGCCTGTTTTAGAAGCAAACAGAGAATTGTGCGAACAAAAGGTTACATTTTTGCGAAAAAAACACGGATTTTGTGATTTCAGGGGTAAAAATGTAGAATATCACGCCTCGGGCTGTATCACTTTCCCTGTGTTGGGAACAGAGGCAAAAATAGAGGACAAGCTCGCCTTTGATCCCGACAGAAGAAAGCGCAGAGCGATATATTCCGAGGTCTGCGAGACTTTTCCCGATTATAACGTTTTTGTCGGCGGATCTTCCTCCTTTGATATGGCACCGAAGCCATACAACAAATATTATGCGCTCGACAAATATTGCAAGGAAAACGGAATACTGCACAGCGAAGCGCTCTTCGTCGGAGACGATTACGGCGAGGGCGGTAATGACGAGTCGGTATATAAGTCGGATTTCAATTTCCTCAAAATAGACGATTACCGTGATTTTCCCGCACTGATCAAGCCTTATCTCGATTAAAAAGCGGCAATAACAAATTGTTTTGACAGAAAAAGAGCTACCGCAATTGTTTTCACAGCGGTAGCTCCTTTTAGTTGTTTAATTATGCATCAAGACTGTCTTTATCAAGCAAAAATTCTTTTACTCCCATCATGAGGTATCCCTTTTCATCACGGCGCCCCTTCATACTGCTTTCAACAATAACTATTTTTTTGAAGGAATCCATAGTTTTATCGAAAGAAGCGGTCTCCTGCTCGTATTTTGCCCTGTCCGGAATTGCATACGCCGATTGAATATAGTATTTTTTACTGCCGAGAGTTGCAATAAAATCGATCTCAAGCTGAGTGCGTATCTCTTTTCCGTTTTCGTCTCGGTCACGTGATTCTACCGTTCCGACATCGACCTGATATCCTCTGTAACGAAGCTCATTATAGATTATATTTTCCATAATGTGAGTAGCTTCTATCTGTCTGAAATTCAAGCGTGCGTTGCGCAGACCGATATCCTCGAAGTAAATTTTGTATGGAGTAGCAATATATTTTCTGCCTTTGACATTATATCGTTTTACACGAGTGAGCATGAATGCATCTTCCATGTGTGTGATATAGCGATCCACAGTAGCATCGCAGATGTTATTGCCGCTATGAAGTGTGTTCATAGTATTGGCAATGTTGCGCGGATTTGTAAGCAATGAGATGCCGGAAGCCACAACATCAAGAACCTCTCCCACAGTTATTTCATCCTGCAAGCCATAGCGGTTTTTAATATCGCGTAAATATAGATTCTGCATTTGAGAAATAAGATAATTGGCTTTTTGTTCTTCGGTTGCCATAAGCGCAACAGCAGGTAATCCACCATAGATAGAATAATCGTCAAAGACCTCGCTTTTGTCGCCTCCTTTGAAGGCATAATATTCGGAGAAGGAAAGAGGAAAAACATGAACTTCATCTCCTCTGCCCTCAAATTCTGTGATGATATCCTTTGATAAGAATTTGGAGTTGCTTCCTGTAACATACACATCAAGATTGCTTTTGCGAAGGAAGCTGTTCATTACAGATTCGAATGCGCCGAGCTTCTGAACTTCATCAAGTAAAATATAATACATGTCACTGTCGGCAATTTGCGGCTGTAACCAATTTAAAAATTTGGCGGGATCGACTTTTCTGTCCTCTCGCTCGTTATCAAGTACGATAGGATTTTCGCCTATTTTGATAAGATCATCTGCGGAGTCGAAAGCGAATTTAATAATATGACTCTCCGAAATGCCTTGTTCAATTAAGTGATCATAAAACAGAGTGTTAAGCAAATATGATTTTCCGCTTCTGCGAATACCGGTAATAACCTTAATAAAACCGTTGTGTTTTCTGACAATAAGTCTGTTCAGATACACGTCTCTTTTTATCTCCATAATGACCTCCGTCTAATATTTTTGCCGCAAACGGCACTTTTATTAGATACATTATACATCTTTTATTCCAAAAAAGCAATAGGTTCATCTAATATTTTTGCCGCAAACGGCATTTTTATCAGATGAACCTGTTGTTTTTTATGTTTTTACAATTTTATAATGAGATTATCGCAATTCCGCCAAGCTCGTCCATGCCGCCTATCGCAAGCAGCTTTTTGTCGGGGCTTACAGCGACAAATGTCGGGCGGTATATAGCGAGGAAGCCGTAGTTATCGCACTTGATGTCGGGGAGCATTCCGAGAAGCGAGACTCCGTTTTCTTCGTCATAGGAGAATATTCTTCCGATACCTCTGTCATAGCTTGCCGCTCCGTATACTACGCCGTCCTTGGCGAGAGCAAGAGATCTTACGCCTCCGCAGGAAACGACCGAGCCGAGAGAATAGACCTTGCCGTCGGTTATTTTTGCAAGCAGTCCGTCCTTTGTTCCCGCTATAACAGTATTTTCTCCTGTACATACGGCACAGGAAAGCTCCGCAAGATATTTTCTTCCGGGAACGGCGGGGAGATTTTCAAGCACTGCTTTATTTTCACTTTCGGGAAGCTTGTCTATCTTTTCAGTTTTGATTATCTCGAATTTTCCTTCCTTGTTTGGCTTTGCGCTTATCTTATAGAAATTCTTTTCTCCGCAGTAAAGTGTGACAGAGGAGTCGTTGTCTATTTCTATATGGCGTACCTTTGCGTCAAGACGTCCCGTTTCCTGCCAGAAGGAGAAGCCCTTTACATTTGCAAAATTCGTTCTCGGACTGTTTTCGAGAGTGAAGGTCCTGTGCGCTTCCAATACATTCTTGTAATATTCGTCGAAGATAGCGTGTTCCTTTTCGTAATCGTCACGGGGGAAGAGTCTCGCGCACTCCGCGGGATAGGGAAGATAGTTTACAAAGTCGCTTGAGTAAGGACCTCTTTCTCCCTTTTCTGCCTCGGGCGCAAATGTATTAAGGTCTATAGCTATAATTCCGCAGGCATCGTCCTTGTAATTCAGGTGGTTTCCGTCAGAGACATATAAAACGTCATTTACAATATGCATTTCCGCGGTTATGCTCAAGGTGCGCTTGGGAGTACCTAAGAATCCGCAGTCAAGAGGCTCCTTGCCATTGAGGAAGTCCCACATATAAAGACGCGCGCCCGCATAGGTCAGCGCCTTTGTGTATGTCATACAGCCATACCAGAGACGTCCCTTCGAGTCCATAGCCATACCGTAAGCGTTCATAAATGCGTTGGGATCTGTTTCGGATTTCTGAGCGGGAACGGGGCGACCTACTTCGCTGAGAGTATTCTTCTTTATGTCGTAGGCGTAGAGCATCTGACCTCTGCCGAGAACAGAGCAGGGACCTGTCGTGAAATATATGATATCGTTATGAATAACTGCGTGTCTCATAAGACCGTCAGCGTGTACTCCCAAGTATTCCACGTCCTGAAGCTTCGGGTTATATCTGCACAGCTCTCCGCCGTAGGTCGAGGTGTAAATATATCCGTCGGTGTGAGGGAACATTCTGCTCGTGTGAGTGTCAGATACCTGACCGAGACACTTACGCTTGCCTGTCTTTGTGTTATACACATATCCCGTACCTGTCATCCAGGTTATAGAGAAGTAGTCGCCGCTCTGCTTTTCATAAGAGCCGCCGTAGGTGGTGTCACGGGGAGCGAATACTCCCAAGTTATGAAAGTCGCCCGTGTTGTAATCATATGTAAACAGAATAGAGCCGGGATATCCCTCCCAGATGTGATTTTCATATTCATAGGGCATCCATTGAGGATGCAAGGGTGAAGGGGATGTGGTATGTATCGTGGAAATCATCCTGCCGTCTCCCAGAAACGACATAGCGGTATGAAGCTTTGATGCTCTTACGCTTTCCTCTTCGAGAAACATTTTTTCCTCGAGCTTGAAGTGTAATTTAAATTCAGCCTTATCGGGAAGATATTCGTAAAGACGGGCGAAAAGCGGATTGTAGCTTTCACCGCAGACTGAAAGAAAGATTCTGCCCTCGGGGCTTACCGCCATGTCCCAGATAGCGTTATGCATAGGCTCGGCATCAACGTGGCGGTGGGTAACACCCTTTTGAGATATAAGACGGAAGAAATTATCGTCGGGTGCTTTGAATACGGAATAAGAATTTAAATTTTTCATTATTGACATCCTTTTTGGTTTGTTATATAATCAGTATAACAAAAAGATTTCGACTTTACTATTAAAAAATACCGATTAACTTTAAATTTTTATCACAGAGGGGCACAAAATGAACATTCTTCCTAAAAGATGGGACTTAAACGAAAATTCCTGTGACGCTTACATAAGACAGCATGCGCCAAGCTCCGCTCTGCATTGGCATTCTCATTATCTTCTTATACTTATAACAGGCGGAAACGGCGTTCAGTCGCTTAACGGAAAGGATTACGAGTTCGAAAAAGGACAGCTTTTTCTGCTTTCTCCCGTGGACTTTCATAAGAACACGACAGATGAAAGAGGCTTCGATTATTACGGGGTAAAATTTCACTACGATTTTTCATCTGACAGACTGCACAGCGTTTTTGAAAATATCCCTTTTCCTCTCTGCGCAAGGCTTGAAAACGCTGACTTCAAGCGCGCGGAGGACTTTATGAAAACACTGACCGAGGAGTGTAAAAGCTCCGAAGAGGGTGCTTGCGAGCTGTGTAAATGTCTGGTGGAGTCGCTTCTTATCATGGCGGCAAGAAACAGACAGAGGGGAGAAGAAAATGCGGAAAATCCGCTGTTGGATGCGGATACCGACCTTCGCCTTGTCGAAGCCGTAAAATATATAGAGACACATTTCAGAGAGGATATAAGCGTGGAAAGCGTGGGTAAATATGTCGGCTACAGCTCGCATTATTTTTCCTGCCTCTTTAAAAAGAGAATAGGAATATCCTGCGGCGCTTATATACAGACCTGCCGACTTGAATTTGCAAAGAAGCTCTTGAAGATAGGCGAGCTTTCCGTTACCGAGGTAAGCTATGAGTCGGGCTTCGGCAGTCCGTCCTATTTTGCGAGTGTTTTCAAGCGGACCTATAATTGCACTCCGCAGGAATTTGCTCTTGCGAATAGTACATTAGAGATATAAAATCGGTAAATTTTAATAGAAATATAGCTCTGTATGTGCTAAAATTTTTTTGAAAATAAATGTATGAGGGAGGTAAAAATGAGTCCATATATCAAGTTTAAGTCAACAGAGATCCCCTTTCCCGAGAAAATCACGGTAGTACTGCCCTTTGACGATGCGGAAACACTCACCGAGCGCCGAGCGAAAAGCGAGGAGCAGACGAATTTTGACTCATACGATGAGGCGAAGCTGTGTACGCTTTCCTATGCGGCATCCGAGCTTGCAAGATATCTTCGTCTTATAGGAAACAAAGAGGTAGTTTTTAAAAGCCATACACCCGAAAAGGACACCTTCAACATAATTATAGATTGCGGAAACGCACCGAAAAGCGACTGTGCCTATTTTTTGAAGGAGTATAAGAACGGCTGTGTCGAGCTTTACGGAAACGGCAGAGTGGGCGCTCTTTATTCTGTCTTTGATTTTTTGCGCGCGCAGGGCGTGCGCTGGTATTATCCCGGACCCGAGGGCGAGTGTGTGCCTCAGAATCTTTCGGTCCTGACACTTCCTACAGAGACACTTGAATGTAAGCCCTCTATGAGCGACGGGCGCGGACTCGATATTTTTGCGCCTCTTAAGGACTCCGCGCAGTTTTCTCTCTGGATGGCTCGCAACCGTATGAATATAACCGCAGAGCATGGCTATTCATTAGCCTTCTGTAATAAGATAGGAATGACCTTCCGCCGCGGCGGTCATATGTTTGAGCCTCTGCTTGCGCCCGACCTTGTCTTGCCCGAGGGAAAGACTATATGGGAGAGCCATCAGGAGTGGTACGGACTTCCTCCGAGCGGCGAGCGCAACAAAAGAGCGGCTCTGCGCAATCAGTTCTGCGTTTCCTCCGAGAGTCTTTGCGACTATCTCGCGGATGCGCTTATAGGACGCTTGCGCGGTGAGTGGAAGAATGTTGACAGAGTCGATATATGGGGCTTCGATAACAATGGCGGCACGTCCTGTCATTGTGAGGGCTGTAAGAAATTGGGCAACGACTCCGACCAAGCGCTTCATTTTCTTTCGGAGCTTCGTAAGAGACTGGATAAGGCTGAGGACGTAAAGAACGTCACCCTTGTCGCTTGCGCATACGAAGGTACAAAAACGATAGAGGCACCCACAAAGCCAATACCCGAAAATCTTTTTGCGCACGACTGTGTGGTATTCTATCCTATCCACCGTTGCTATTATCACGATTTTGACGATGAAAGCTGTACGGAAAACAGCTTCTTTATGTCTCATATAAGAAACTGGATGAAGCAGGAGCCTCATCTGCCCTTTATAATGGGCGAGTATTATAACGTCTCTAAGTATGAGGATCTGCCTCTCGTCTTTGCCGAGCGCATGAAGCGGGAAATTCCGTTCTATGTCGAATGCGGATTTTCTTCAATTACCTATATGCATCCCCCGCTTTATAACTGGGGCGTGCGAGCTATAAACCATATGCTTATGGCAGAGCTTTCCTGGGACGCGAATGCCGATGCCGAGGCTTTGATCTCGGAATACTATGAGCGCCTTTACGGAAAGTATGCTGATGATGCCCGTGAAATTTACGAACTTACCGAGAAGGGCGGAGCGCATATCGCAAATTACCGAAATTGGTGGTTCAGTATTCTTCATTCGCTTCTGCATGAGTGGAGAGAGGAAAAGCCCGAAAAGCGCCTTAATCTTACAGGACACTTCAAGGACGAAAATGAGCTTATAGAGGTAATGTCGCGTGAGCTTGAAATGCGAAAGAGTGCCCTTCGCGAGACCGAGAGGGTAATAAGAGCATTGAAAGCCGAGGGCAAGGCTCAGCAAAGCACCGAGGTCGCGCAAACACCCGAGGAAGCGCGCCTTGAGCAAAGAGGAGATATAATAATGTCCCGTATGTATGAGCTTCGCAGGAGCTTTATATATGCGTCGGACGAGCTTACTCTTATGCTGTTGCTCGTCAAGTATCACGAGCTTCTCCGAGAGGACAAGAGCGGCGACGAATTATGGGACGAGATAGAAGAAACGTATGACAAAATGGCAGGATATTTTTATCCCCACAGATATATAAGCCGTGAAGTAGAAGCCTTCTGCGAGGATGCGCTCACACGTTCACAGATGAAAGCGGTGGTAGACCTCCGCAGAAATTACAGAAACAAACGTAAGGAGAACACAAAATGATCACTGTAAGAAATTATGAGGGCAAGGATTTTAACAATGTTATAAACCTATGGAATGAATCGCTTCCGTACGATACTGTCAGTAAACTTTTGTTTACAAGAAAAATACTTCTTGACTGCAATTTTGACAGAAACAATTTCTTCGTTGCAGAGGATGACGGAAAAATGTGCGGCTTCCTTTACAGCTGTGTACGCCTTGTGCCTGCCGACGCAGGTGCGCCTCTTGAGGAGGATACAGGCTATATAGTTGCTTTCGGTGTGCTTAAGGAGTATATGGAAAAGGTGGGAATGCAGCTCATTTCCGCATTTGAAGCGAGAATGAAGGCACTCGGCAGAAAGAAGATAAAGGCTACAGGCTTCTCTCCCGCATATTTCACACAGGGCTTTGACGAGGATCACTATCCCGAATACATAAAGCTCTTTACAGATGCGGGCTATGAGGGCGCACACAGTATATCTATGGATATAGACCTCACAAAGTACGTTAAGCCCGCAGGAATAGAGGAGAAGCGCCGCAGACTGAAAGAGGAGGGAATTGAAGTCATTCCGTTAAGCCATGAGTATATTCCCGCATTTTTAGATCCGAGCGAGCCATTTAATTCTCCCGGCTGGGTCGCTCAGTTCCGCCGCAGATTGCTCTTGAACAACGATTTTGAGAGTGTAAGAATAGCCGTAAAGGACGGAAGAGTCATAGGTGCGGTCATCTTCGGAGATCCCGACAGCTCTCCCGAGAGATTCGGTCCTTTCGGTGTCAATTCCGAGTATCAGGGCAAGGGAATCGGAACGGTTCTGCTTGCGGATTGCCTTTGCGAAATGAAGTCGAGGACATTGCATAACTCTTGGATGCAGTGGACGAGCGGAACAGGCGCATCGGGCACTGTTTATAAGCGCGCGGGCTTTACCGAGGGCAGACACTTCGTTAACTTTATAAAGGAAATATAACTGTAAGGAGATAGCAATGTCTACTGTAATAATTGTAGGAGGACACTCGGGAGACGAGGAGATAATGACAGGAGCTTTGGCGCACAGGCTTGTAAGAGAAGGACATACAGTAAGATTTGTTTCTCTTACGAACGGCGACGGAGGGCATCCCACACTGTCGAGAAGCGAATACGCCATACAGAAGGAAAGAGAGTCTGCAGAGGCTGCGGCGGTCATTGGCGCCGAGAGAGTGTTATACCCTGCTTCAAGCGGCTCGCTTGAAATATCTCTTGAAGTTCAGGAATTTCTCGCAAAGGAGTTCCGTACATATAAGCCCTCGCTCGTCATAACTCACTGGAGAGGAAGCATTCACCGAGATCATGTGGCAGCCTATTATAATGTAAAATATGCCGTGATGCTCGCGGCAAAGAGCGAATACGGAGAGGGCGAGCCTTACAAGGTTCCAGAAGTACTTTATGCAGATAACATTGAGGATCCCAAGGATTATACCCCTAATATAATAGTGGAGACCGATGAAAGCGACGAAAGGGCTTGGCTTGAGAGCTGCTCAAAGTATGAGTTTTTCCGTACCGCCTTTTACGATTTCGACTATAATCGCTATTATACGGGACTGCATCTGATGAGAGGTCAGATGTCGGGCAAAAAGTATAATTACGGCTGTGCGCTCATGCGCGATGCGGGCTATAGCTATCTTGCGACACAGGAGCTTCGCACGCTCGAATTGAAATGATTTTAGCGCAGGCAGAATTATACAACCGAAAAAGGTGACATAAAAATATAAAATAATACATCTCTTATGTATGAAAATTACAGGAAGAGCTTCCATAATTTATGAAAAAAACAGCCGTTTTCACAGGAAAAACACCCGAAAATCAACTGTTTTGTCATATTATGGAAGCTCTTCCTTTTTTTATGCTTTGCATATTTTCTTTTCCTGTGTTAGAATTATTTCATCACAGAAAAGGAGAAAAAGAATGAAACACAAGATAACAAGAAAAATGAAAAGCCGCACAAAGAAGCTCCTCGCTCTCTCACTCGCCTGTATGGCGCTGTCCCCTGTCTTTTCGTTACATAGCGCGGCTATAAATGTAAATGAAGTAAAGCCTGTTTACGATATAAGAACTTCACGCTATGAGTCGCCGACAGTCCGTGTGGGAAGCGCATCGATACAGGTGCCGAGCAAGCTTATATATTCCACTACATATGTCTCTTTAAAATATTTTTGCGAAGCGCTTACATATTGCAAGACTACATATTCAAGCGCGACAAGGACGGCGACGGTAAAAGCAGACGGTCTCACTATCACCGCAACCGACAGATGCAATTACATATGCGCAAACGGCAGATATCTGTGGACCGATACGGCGGTAACTATTTTGGACGACGGCAGAATATATGTTCCCGTTCGAGTTCTTTCTAAGGTTTTCGGAGTTGATGTAAGCTGGGATAATGCGACAAGAAGCGTTCGTGTTTCGGGTCCTTTGAAAATAATCGAGCATGGCGACAGCTTCTATAATTCGGATGAGGTCTACTGGCTTTCGAGAATAATATCGGCAGAGAGCCGCGGCGAACCGCTTCTCGGACAGATAGCGGTAGGAAACGTGGTGTTGAACCGCGTGAGAAGCCCTCAGTTCCCGAATACCATTTACGGAGTTATCTTCGACAGAAAGAACGGAGTTCAGTTTACTCCTGTCGCTAACGGCACTGTCTATCAGAGTCCTTACTATCTTTCGGTCATAGCCGCAAAGATATGTCTTGAAGGCGAGACTGTATCTCCCGATGTCCTTTACTTCCTCGATGCCAAAATAGCGACAAGCTTCTGGATAGTCAAAAACTGCGACTTTGCGTTCGGTATAGGCAATCACGATTTTTACTGTGAAAGAAGGTATTAATTTAAGAAAAATATGTCAAACCTCTTGAAATATCAAAAAAATTATAATATACTATGTATATAAAAAAACAAAAGAGGTGTAGAGATGTATTATAAAATAAATATCGCAGGTCTTGACCGAGACCTCCCGCTTTGTCCCTTGAATGAAAAAATGATGATAGGCGCCTTCGTTCTTTTCGGAGATGTTGAGCTTACCGAGCATTGCGCCGCCGAGCTTTGCAAAATAGCGCCCGAGCATGATATTATGATAACCGCCGAGTCTAAGGGCATTCCGCTTGTTTACGCTATGGCTCGTCAGATGGGTGTCAATAAGTACATTTTAGCACGTAAAGCACCCAAGCTCTATATGAGAGACGTGATAAAATATGAGCTTGATTCCATAACCACAGCCAAGCGCCAGACTCTCTATCTTGACGGAAACGACGCGGATTATATGAAGGGCAAGAGAGTTCTTATCGTAGATGACGTAATAAGCACAGGCGAGTCTCTCCGCGCGCTTGAAAGTATAGTTACACAGGCCGGCGGAAACATTGTCGGTAAAATGGCAGTTCTCGCCGAGGGAGACGCGATAGACAGAAAGGATATCATATATCTCCAGAAGCTCCCGCTTTTTGATTCTGAGGGCAAAGAATTATAATAACGCAAATGAAAATCCCCGAAGTGCAGGTTGCAGTCTGCTTTTCGGGGATCTTTATTTTTTTAACTTTTTCTTATGCTTTTTTTTACTATCGTATATGTGAAGAGAATTATGAAGAAAAGTATAAGAAGCGAGAGGACAAGAAGCGAAAGCGATGTTATTCTCGCCGTAAGAGCGAAAACGGAGGGCGGAAAAACGGAAATGATAAAGTTAAGCGCAAAAACCAAAATAAACAGGGTGGATAAGATCCTGACCCAAACGCTCTTGAACAGCTTTTTCACGAATATACCCCCCATCTGAACATTATATGCATTCGCTGTGAATAGTATATCCCTAAAATGTGTATCAATAGTTAATAAATAGTTAATATTATTACAATTTTTTGAACCTGAGCGACAAAAGCCAACTTTTTTCTTCACAAATTACTAATAAAACGCCTGTTAGTTTAAAATTAGTTAACTTTTTTCGATTTGCGGAAGGTGATGAATTTTGTAAAGAAATAATTTAATAGGACAACGAAAACCGAGACGAAAATTTTGACTGCAAGGTCGTTTGCCGAGAATGCCATAATGAGAAGCGAGGGAGCGACAATTTCGAGCAAGCCGGAAAAGGTGCGCAGGAGGTAGAATTGCAGAAGCTTCCAAAGGAGTCTTATTCCGCGTGTCGTATCGTAAAAAACCCAAGCCTGATTGACGAAAAAGGAGAAGGCGACAGCAAGCACCCAGGCAAGCGCATTTGAGGCGAGCGCAATAAGCGCAGTCGGCGGATAATCCTTTACAATGCTTTCTCCCGTAAAAATGTTATGAAAAGAAAGTGTAAAGCTGTCCTTGAAGATAAAATTGAAAAGAGCGCGCGAGGCTAAAAGGTATATAAGCATATTGAACAGTGTTGTGGCGACACCGAAAAAGGCGTAGCGTATAAGCTCACTGTGCGAGTCGCAAAAGGCGTAGCACTTTGAAGTAAAAGGCGTTTTTTCGCAGATGCTCTTTATCCTTTGCAGACATTTTTCAGTAAATTTCATGTTTTTACTCCGATTTTTAATATCTTTTATCATTATACACTCTAACATATAAAAAATCAAGGGAATTATTTAAAAAAGAAGAATAAAGAAATTTACAAATAGATATTGCTTTTGTACATATAATATTGTAAAATAAAATGAATAAGTTTTCTTTTCAGAGGAGATTTTGTGTGTTCGGTTATGTAAAGCCCTATTCGCAGGAGCTGCTTGTAAAGGAATATGAGCTGTACAGGGCAGTTTATTGCGGCGTTTGCCGCGCGATGAAAAATAACACGGGAGTGCTTTCTCCCTTCACTTTAAGCTACGATATCGTTTTTCTCGCTTTCGTGCGTTTTCTCATAACCGAAGAAGCGCCCAAGACCGAGCCGAGCAGATGCCTTCTTCACTGCACGCATAAGCGTCTTATAGCCGAGGAGAACGAAACTCTCGTATACTGCGCCAAGGTCTCGGCGCTTCTGGGGTACGGAAAGCTCAAGGATGACCTCACCGACAGCGGCATTTTCGGAAAGCTTCGAGACCTTGCTCTCTTACCCGTTCTTTTACGGGCGAAAAAGCTCGCCGCTCTTGATGGTTTGGGGGAAAGTATTTTTCGCTTGCTCGAAAAGCTCAGCCAAGCGGAAAATGAAAATCAGAGCGGAGAAGCGCCTGCCGACCTTTTCGGAGAAATTCTCGGAGAGATATTTTCCTACGGTCTCGATAAATATGAAGGCGGAAAATATAAGTCTCTGTCCCATAAAATAGGCTACCATATGGGTAGGTTCATATATTATGCGGATGCCTCCGAGGACTTTGCGCGTGACTGCAAAAAGGAGGAGTACAATCCCTACCGCATTTTATACGGAGACACTCTTACAGACGAAAATAAAAAAGAGATAAAAACCTCGCTCATGTTAGAGCTTGACGAGCTTTCAAAATATATAGAGCTGCTCCCGTACGGACAGAGGAGCGCGGAAGAAAACATAATTAAAAATACGGTTTATTTCGGTATGCCGAAGCGTATTTCATTTTTGGAAAGGAATTCGGAATGAAGGACCCCTACAGTGTGCTTGGCGTGTCACGTACCGCCGATGATGAGGAGATCAAAAAAGCATATCATAAATTAGCGCGTAAGTATCACCCCGATAACTATTCCTCAAACCCCGATTTCGCGGAGCTTGCTAACGAGAAGATGCAGGAGATAAACGAGGCGTATGAGGAGATAAAGCGTCAGCGCTCGTCCTCATATTCATCGAGAGGGCAGAGTTATTCGAATGCAGGCTCGTCCTCGGGCAACAGCGCTTATATGTCTATTCGTATAATGATAAACTCGGGACAGTTTGCGCAAGCCGAGCAGGAGCTTGAAAAAATAAGCGTCTCCGACAGAAACGCTGAGTGGCATTACTTGAAGAGTATAGTCCTTATGCGCAGAGGCTGGACGGCTGACGCTATGCGCGAGCTTGGTATTGCCTGCGGAATGGACCCGACCAATGCTGAGTATGCGAGAACAAAGGCAGAGTTTGAGCGCAGAACGGGAGCGTACGGAAGCACCTATGCGGGAAGCGCGAGGACTCCTTACGGAAGGGCGGCGCAAAATGACAGCGCCTGTGACTGCTGTACTTCGCTTATATGCGCCGACTGCTGTTGTGAATGCATGGGCGGAGACCTTATAAGCTGCTGCTGATATGAGAAAAACTAAGAAAATATCGATTGCCGCTATCCTGAGCGCGCTCAGCGTAGTGCTGCTGTATCTCGGCTCTGTTTTGGAGGTGCTTGACCTTTCTGCCGCCGCGCTCGCAAGTATAGCTATAGTTTTTGCTCAGATAGAGCTGAAAAATCCTTACCCGTATCTGATATATTTTACGGTTTCTCTGCTTGCCCTGTTGCTTCTGCCTTCCAAGTTTTCGGCTATGGTATATGTCTTTTTCGGCGGTATTTACCCTATGATAAAGGAATTTGCCGAACGCCGACCGGGCATTGTCTGCCTGCTTATAAAGGTTGCGGGCTTTCTTGCTTTGATGCTCATAGCGGCGCTTGCTCTCGTCTATATATTTTTATTGCCGAAGGCAGAGCTTTTTTCGACATATTACATTGTCACATTTTTGCTTTGCTGTGTCACGTTCGTTTTATACGATTATATGCTTACCGTGCTTATAAGCCTTTATTTCAGAAGGCTACGTAAAAAAATACAGAGATATTTAAGATAAATAAAAGAGGTTATTATGACAAAAATAGGATTCGTTTCTCTCGGTTGCTCTAAAAATCTGGTAGACACCGAGGTCATGCTTCACAAGCTGGTTACGGCGGGCTATGAGATAACACCCGAGGATATCGATGCTGATATAATAATAGTCAACACCTGCGGCTTTATCGAGAGCGCAAAGCAGGAGGCTATTGATAATATACTTGACTTGGCATGGCTTAAGAAAAACAGAAATCTTAAGGGAATTATTGCAACAGGATGTCTTGTCGAGAGATATCGCGAGCAGGTCTGGGAGCAGATGCCCGAGATAGATGCCATGATAGGTGTCGGAAGCCTTTCTCGCATAGTAGACGCTGTAAAGGCGGTCGAAAAGGGCGAAAAATATAGCTGCTTCGACGACAAGGAAAGCTCCGAGCTGGGAGGAGACAGAATACTTACAACTCCCGAATATACCGCATATCTGAAAATTGCGGAGGGCTGTGACAACCGCTGTACATACTGCGCCATTCCCTTGATTCGAGGTAAGTTCAGAAGCAGACCTGTAGAGGACATAGTAAAGGAAGCCAAGGAGCTTGACAAAATGGGCATAAAGGAGCTTAACCTTATAGCTCAGGATACCACGAGATACGGTCTTGACCTTTACGGTGAATATAAGCTCGCCGAGCTTGTCCGTGAGATATGCAAGGAGACAGAGATACCGTGGATAAGACTCCTTTACTGCTATCCCGACAAGATAACCGACGACCTTATAAATGAGCTGAAAACCAATGACAGACTGCTCAAATATATGGATATCCCCGTTCAGCACATTTCGGATAAGATACTTTCGAAAATGAACAGACACGGCGACAGTGCGCTTATTAAGGAAACTATAGAAAAATTGCGCAAAAACGTGCCCGATATAACCCTACGCTCGACAGTGATAGTGGGCTTCCCCGGCGAGACCGAGGAGGATTTCGAAGAGCTTTGCGAATTTGTGAAGGAGACTCGCTTCGACCGTTTTGGCGCATTTACCTATTCCGCCGAGGAGGACACGCCTGCCGCAAGCTTTGACTGCCAGATAGACGAGCAGTTAAAGCAGGACAGATACGATATCGTAATGCAACTCCAGCTTGACATAAGCGAGCAGAACAACAAAAAGAAGATAGGAAAAATAATTACAGTGCTTTGCGAGGGCTACGACCCCGTTTCCGAGACACATTACGGAAGAAGCGAGGCAGACGCACCCGACATTGACGGAAAGATATATTTTGTGTCACAGAAGCGTATGCCCGAGGGCAGCTTCGTGCAGGTGAAAATAGAAGAAGCTCTTGACTACGATTTAGTAGGCAGGGCAGTAAATTACGTAAAGAACGGAGAGAAAAAATGAGTAAGACTAAAGCCTTTAATGTACCGAACGCGCTGTCGCTTCTGAGAGTTATTCTTGTGCCTGTGTTTATGGCGGCGCTCATACTTATGAACGGTGTAGGAGAGACATGGTCGGAGACCTTCCTTATAAGAGCAGTTCCCGCGCTTGTTTTCGGGCTTACCGCCTTTACCGATCTCCTTGACGGTAAGATAGCGAGAAAATATAACCTCGTTACCAATTTCGGAAAGTTTATAGACCCCTTGGCAGATAAATTTATGGTATTCGGCGCGCTTATCGCCATTCTCGTTTCCTATACCGAAATAGCTCCCATCTTTGTATGGGTAAGTATGATAGTAATGCTCCGTGAGCTTGCCATTACTTCACTCAGACTCGTGATAGCGGGTAACAGCGGAAAGGTGCTTGCGGCTTCCTGGTGGGGCAAAGTCAAGACCGCGACACAGACTCTGTCTATACTTCTTATAATTATGGAGCCTGCGCTCTTTACACCCGACTTCTGCCCGCATCTTATAAGCTATATAGCAATGGCGGCTATCACTGTAACCACGATAGGCTCGGGAATAGATTATTTCAAGGCATATATTCCTCTGATAGATATGAATAAATAAAAAAGCAGTAAAGCGTTCTTAAGGAAAAACAATCCTTTTGAACGCTTTATTTCCTTTTTTGTCGAAGAAAATCCTTTTTTAAAGAAAGGAAATCAAGAAAATTTCGCAAAACTATTTACAAATAAATATAAATGTGTTATAATCTAATGTGAAATACCTTTATCTCGGAGAACGGATAAAAGGACGCACCGTAAAAGCGGTTCACCGTCGCTTCACCCACCGCTCCCTGGGGTTTTGGCAAATATATAAGAAAGGTGAAAAAGACATGGATAAGCAGCTTAAGCAGCAGCTCATTGATACCTATAAGATCAATGAGACTGACACAGGTTCGCCCGAGGTACAGATAGCTATTCTCACTTACAGAATCAACTCTCTTACCGAGCATCTGAAGGCTAACAAGAAGGACTTCCACTCTCAGAGAGGTTTGCTCCGTATGGTTGGTCACAGAAAGAACCTGCTCAACTATCTTGCGAAGAAGGATATCGAGAGATACCGTGAAATCGTTAAGAAGTTGGGACTCAGAAAGTAATTCTTTGCTTTCTGTCGGACGTAAGGAGCGCATTTTTGCGCTCCCTGCGTTCAAGCATTATTGTCGCACTACGGGGAGGTAGCAGTTAAATATGCATTTGAATTTCAAGTTCATATTTAAGTGCTATATCCTCTGCGACCGAAAAAATAACAAAAGAAAAGAAGAGGAAAACAAATGTTCGAAAATTACAAGGTTTTTAATTACACACTTGCGGGCAGACCGCTTAAGGTTGAGGTAGGAAAGGTTGCAGGTCTTGCTAACGGCTCATGTATGATCTCTTACGGTGATACCGTTATCCTTGCTTGCGCAACAGCTTCTCCCGCACCCAGAGAGGGTATCGACTTTTTGCCCCTGTCTGTTGACTATGATGAAAAGATGTACGCTGTCGGAAAGATCCCCGGCGGTTATCTTAAGAGAGAGGGTAAGCCCTCCGAGAAGGCTATACTTACCAGCCGTGTTATTGACCGCCCTATCCGTCCCCTTTTCCCGAAGGATCTGAGAAATGACGTAGCTCTTTCGCTTACTGTAATGTCTGTCGATCAGGACTGCTCCCCCGAAATTACGGCAATGATAGGCGCGTCTATCGCCCTTTCCATTTCCGATATTCCGTGGAATGGACCTATAGGCGGCGTATTTATGGGCATGGTTGACGGAGAGCTTGTTGTCAACCCCACATCCGCTGAAAGAGAAAAGAGCGACCTCGAGCTTACCGTTGCGGCAAGCGAAAAGAAGGTCGTAATGATAGAGGCAGGCGCAAACGAAGTAAGCGACGAGGATATGTACGCCGCTATAATGAAGGCGCACGAGGTTATAAAAGACCTTCTCGGCTTTATAAACGAGATCGTTGCGGAGGTAGGAAAGCCCAAGTTTGACTATCCCTCCTGCGAGCTTGACCACGATATGTTCGATGAGATATTCAACTATTGCGAAGCCGCTGTTATGGAAGCTCTCGACACAGACGATAAGAATATAAGAGATGCGAAAATGCAGCCCATAACCGAGGATATTGCCGCTAAATTTGAAGAGAAGTATCCCGATATCAGCGTAATTCTTCCCGAGCTTATCTATAAGATTCAGAAGAAGATAGTCCGCCGTTGGCTCTTGGTAGACAAGAAGCGTGTTGACGGACGTGCGCTCGATCAGATCCGTCCTCTTGACGCTCAGGTAGGAATTCTCCCCCGTACACACGGAACAGGTCTCTTTACAAGAGGTCAGACACAGGTTCTTACCGTTGCTACCCTCGGCGCGATAAGCGAGGTTCAGAAGCTTGACGGCATCGACGAAGAGGACTCCAAGAGATATATGCACCACTACAATATGCCCGGCTACTCGACAGGCGAGGCTAAGGCATTGCGCAGCCCCGGCCGCCGTGAGATAGGTCACGGAGCTTTGGCTGAGCGTTCTCTCATTCCCGTTCTTCCTTCTGTTGAAGAGTTCCCCTACGCTATACGTCTTGTAAGTGAGGTGTTAAGCTCCAACGGTTCTACATCTCAGGCGTCCGTATGCGGCTCCACGCTTGCTCTTATGGATGCGGGCGTTCCGATAAAGGCTCCCGTTGCGGGTATTTCCTGCGGTCTTATCACAGACGAGGACGGAAGCTGGATGACAATGATAGACATTCAGGGACTTGAGGACTTCTACGGAGATATGGACTTCAAGGTAGCAGGTACTCATAAGGGTATCACATCCATTCAGATGGACTTGAAGATCGACGGCCTTACTCCCGAGATCATCAAGAACGCTCTTGAAACAACACACAAGGCACGTGATTTCATCATCGACGAGTATATCCTGAAGGCTATCGCCGCTCCGAGAGAGCAGGTTTCCGCTTACGCGCCCAAGATGATCTCTATGCAGATCAACCCCGATAAGATCCGTGAGGTTATCGGTACAGGCGGTAAGGTAATTCAGAAGATAGTTGCCGATACAGGCGCAAAGATCGATATCGAGGATGACGGAAGCGTATTTATCTCCGCTGTAAACAGAGACAGCGCGGATATGGCTAAGGCTATAATCGACGCAATAGTATTTGAGCCTGTTGTAGGCGAGACATATGAGGGTGTTGTAACCAGAATTATTCCTATCGGCGCATTCGTTGAGTATGCTCCTGGCAAGGAAGGAATGGTTCACATCTCCAAGCTTGCACAGACACGTACAGAAAAGGTTGAAGATGTTGTAAGCATCGGAGACAAGGTAAGAGTCAAGTACCTCGGCACAGACGAAAAGGGCAGACAGAATCTCTCTATGAAGGACGCTGCCGCTGAATAATATGATATCTCCTCCCGCTTCACGGCGGGAGGGGTATAAACTCAAAAAATTGTGATTTTAATGCATCACAGTTTTTTTAAAATATGAATGAGTATAAAAGGAGGGGATTCACTTGTCACAGACAGAGAAAAACGGAAAGATGAATGAAGAGACTAAATATAAGCTTTCACTCGTTTTGCTTGTCGCGCTTGCCTGTGTTGCTGTCTTTGCCGCTATAAATATGGTAGGGAAGCTCTCGGACAGAGAAGACACGCCTGTCACGACCGAAGCACCTGTCACGACCGAGGCGCCTGTAGTAACCGAGCCTCCCGTGGTGAGAACATCAAAGACCGTGTCAAACAAGATAGGCGGCAGCCTGATAGTTGTAAATAACGCTAATCTTTATCAGCCGCTTGATACTCTTGCGGAGCTTAAGAATACGGATGTTTTCCAGCGTGCCACAAACGGTATGTACATAAGAGAAGACGCCCTCGAAAATATGAAGAACGCCTTCGCTCTCTATAAAGAGGTGTTTGGCGAGGAAGAAAATTTTTATTTCCCTCATATTTCCGCCGCCTTCAGAAGTGTTGAACAGCAGAAAAATCAATACGAGGCAAGCACCGATAAAACTACGGTATCATTGCCCGGAGGCAGTGACCTTCACACAGGATATTCCTTCCGTCTTATGCTTGTAGACTCTGACGAGAAGTATTATCAGCTCAATTCTTTTCCTAAAATTCAGAGCTGGATGAATGAAAATTTACCCAAGTTCGGATTTATCGACAGATATCCCGAAAACGGCAATACCGATTTTAAGGGAACAAGTATAGTAGGATACGGCTTTTACCGCTATGTAGGACTTCCGCACTCCGCTTATATTTCCTATAACGGCATCAGCTTAGAGGATTATATAGAAAAGCTTAAGACCGATTACTGTGTGGATGAAAATCCCGAGTTTGAGCTTGAGGACCTGCTTGAAATAGAATATGAAGAACAGAAATATTATGTCCTCTACATAAGCGAGGATAACAATAAAGCGACGGTAGCTTTACCGCCCGACACCGAGATCCACAGCTTTTCGGGAGATAATATCGGAGGCTTCGTGATTGTTTTGATTAAAACCGCTTCGGAGGAGGAGCTTCCTTCTACAGAAGCTGTTGCCGATGATGAGCAAAGCGCTCCTGTTCAGACTACAGAATAATTGAGAACGAGGAAATGAAGATATGAAAAAACGTATAATTTTATTCGCTGTTATTATGTTAATGCTTTTAGCTGTTGCTTCCTGCGGTTCTAACAAGAATCCCGCCGTAACAACAGAGGAGCCTGCAATTACAACACAGCCCCTTATTACGCTCGGCACGACCGAAGGGTCTGTTACAACAGAGCCAGTAACATCAGAGCCGATAATAACAACAGGCGAAATCTTTGTGACTACAACCGTTTCACTTGAGACAACCGCCCCTGTCATTACGACAAATCCCTTCGTATCGGTAGATACGCCCGAGATGACACTTCCTGTGTCAAACTTGGTGCTTACACCGCCTGAGGTCACAGCTTTTACTTACTATGCTCAGAAGCCCGTTTGGGTACAGGAGGAAGTAGTAGTCAAGGAAAGACTTACAAAGGACGATATCTACAGAGGCTCTCTCTTGCTCGTGAACAATGATTATCCTGTTCGCAACGAAGAGGATCTTGCAGAAAATTATTTGAAGGAAGTTTACGGCTTAAGAGCTAAGAAGGACGGAAACTCTGTATACTGGTTGGTTGATAATCAGATAAAGGCAAACGAGGACGTAATTGATGCATTGAATGAAATGTTCTCCGCTTATTATACCGAAGCGGGAGATGATTTCAAGCGCTTGACCATATACAGTGCTTACCGTTCATCTGCCGCACAGCAGGCACTCTACGATAAGCAGTATAAGATATACGGTGAGGACACCTCAAAGTATATTCCGAAGGCGGGATGCAGTGATTACCAGGCAGGACTTTCTGTGTTCTTCAAGCATAGCAGCGACGGCTTGACATATGAGATGAATTCCAAGGAAGCAAAGCCAGCGCTTGATTGGCTCAAGGCTAATGCTTATAAATACGGTTTCGTATTCCGTTATCCCACCGATAAAGCAGACATAACGGGAATTGAGGACGAAATGTCTCAGTATCAGCTCCGTTATGTAGGCAAGGCTCATTCCTACTTTATGAATGAGTTTAACCTCTGCCTTGAAGAATATATCCCCTTCTTGAAGACCTTCAAGTACGGCGAAAATCACCTTCTCATCTACTTCATAGGTACCCAGTTTGAGAGCTTTTATGTAGAAGCAGAGGAGGACATAACCGAAATAAGACTCGCGTTCGATGCAGTATATGAGGTTTCGGGAAATAACGCTGACGGATTTTTCGTTACCATTTACAGAGACTTGACTGTGGAAGAATAAAAATAAAAGCAATATTTCTATTATGCATAAGCACAATAAATTTTTAATATTACTTATCTGTGTTGCGCTTGCTTTTCTTGTTTCCTGTATGGATACGGAAAAAGAGCAGACAGAAACGACAGAGCCACAAGCAGAAGGCGTATTGACACAATCGCCCGTGACCGAAGCACCCTCGACAAGCGCATTGCCCGAGACATCTGCCGTAGGCGTCTTTAATACAACCGAAGCACCGAAAACCGAGGCTCCCGTGACAACAGTGACAGAGCCTGTTGTAACTACGGCCTTGCCTCTGCCTCAGACAAGAACAGAGCAGGTGACAAGAGCTCCCGTAACGATAGCGCCTGTAACGACAACGGAACATAAAGAAGAACCGAGCGACCCCTCCGATAAATACGATGAGGGAATACTTAAGGACATACTCTATACGGCAGATGAGGACGGAAACTGGGCAGGACTCGGAAAATATATAACAAACCCCGAGCTGCTGGGCGATGTCGAGCAAAAGGTAATTCTGCGTTCAAAGATGGCATATGATGAAGTGAATTCTATCCTGAACGGAGAAGAAAACGAAAGAACGTTAACAGATGTTTACAATAGCTTTAAAGCAAAGGTTAAAAGCAGCCTGCTTGAAAGCGGTATCGAGTACACGGAAATTGATGCCGTGGGGTATGAGATCATAAAGCTTAAATAAAAATGGCTCTTTGTCAATAGTTGGGGTAGAAAAAATCTGACTAAAAGATAAAGAACTATTAAAATGCATAGGAAAAGCGTCACGAAGCGTAGCGGAGTGGCGCTTTTCCTATGCGCCGGCGCTGGGCTTGTGTGAGAACATAAAGAGAATTCTGTTGCGTAAACGCTTGAAATCTCGTAAGCCGTAGGCGTTACGCTTCAAGACCTTGATCTTGTTATTACAGCCTTCGGTAAATCCGTTTGTATAAGGGCAGAAAAAGGAATTTGTAATTGGCGTAA
>SVQV01000154.1 GCA_015065175.1 Oscillospiraceae bacterium
ATCTGTACACACTAGAATATAGGTATATAAAGGTTTTGAAATAAGAAAAGGGGCTGTCTCAATTGCTTTTTAAAAATGCATTTGAGACAGCCCTTTAAGAAACTGTTTTTTTGAAAGACTATATAAACTCAATAAAGTCGGGAACCGCATCCTTTTTTGAACACACGTAAGAGCTGAGCTTTGAAGCAAAGTTAAGGCAGGTGTTAATGTCCATGCCTTGAAAATATTTTGTGAGAAATGCAGCGCCAAAGCTATCGCCCGCACCAACCGTAGATACCACCTTGGTTGCAAAAGCATCGCAATAATAAAACTCAGCCTTTGCGGTATCAAAAGCAAAAGACCCTTTCTCACCCATCGTTATTATAATTAGTTTGATTTTGGAATATTTTTTTGCAATTTCTATTGCAAAGTCCTCGGGCGAATATTCTTTTGAAAAAATCCAGCCCGAAACAGTTGGCAATTCTTCATCGCTAACCTTTACTATTGTTGCATTTGAAAGGCAAAAATTTACGCTTTTTTTAGTTGAGTGAGGTAGCCTTATGTTGAGGTCGGTGTAGATTTCGGAGAAGGAATTTGCGCTGAGAATGGCCTCGAGCGTTTCCTTATTGTCATTGTGACGCAGCGCAAGAGAGCCAAAGGCGAGAACGTCAAAGCAATATCTGCCAATCTCCGGCTGCTTTATGAAATCGTACGCAACGTTATCCTTTATTTCGTATGACGGAATTCCTTTTTCGTTAAGGGTTACGATGACCGCTCCCGTTTCCTTATCGGATAAGGTGAAAATGAATTTGTCGTTGATCTTGAGCTTTCTCGCAACCTCCAGCGCCTCTTTGCCAAGCTCGTCGTCACCTATAGCCGTTGCAAGATAAGCGTCGTTGCCGAGTAGCGCCGCATGAGCCGCAAGATTGAGTGAAGCGCCGCCTATCGCCTTGCTGCTTGGATAGACGTCCCATAGTATTTCTCCAAATGAGAGCATTTTCATAGCTTTTTTCCTCGTTTAAGTGTAAATATTGAAGTTTATTTGCTTGTTTCAACCTCTTTGAGAACCTTCAGCGTGTTTTGAGCGCCCTTCATAATATAGTCGTAGTCTGCGCCCGATGCGATCATATTTATTCCCATATCGTAATACTTTTGCAGGGTGCCCTTGTCAGTTGCAAACGTTGCAACACCAACAGTCTTGCCGGCATCCTTGAATGCCTTTATGCTCTTGTTTGCAAGAGCGAGATTTTCATCGCAAAAAACGTCACCGAGTCTGTTTATAGAGCCGGATAAGTCGTGCATTCCGAGAATGCATCCGTCAAGGTATTCAAGATTTGCGATAGCCTCGGCATCCTCGGCTGCGCTGCTTAGCTCTATTTGAACGAAGCGGCATAGCTTAAGGTGCCCGTTTTTGTAATATTCCGACTCGTCGTCAAGTCCGTAGCGCACCGCGCCTCTGGGTCCGCATCCGCGCTTTCCGTACGGAGGATAGAGCGTTATATCGAGCAGCTCCTTTGCGTGTGCGGCATTCTTGACCATGGGGAATATTATTCCGTCAATTCCCATTTCGAGAACTCTTTTGCTGATCGTGAGGTCGTCTACCGGCACTCTTACGAATACGGGAGTTCCCGCACATCTTGCCGCAAGTATATGATGGTATACCTGCTCGCAGGATATGGAGGTGTGTTCCATATCTATCCAAAGAAAATCATATCCGAGAAATCCCAAAACTTCGGAAATAATGGGGTCGGAAAGATTTACGAAGGTGCCGAAGGTCGGCAGGGCTGAGTTTATTTTTTCTTTTATCGTCATACTCTTCATCCTCTTGACTATAAAATTTATTTAATGTATACTTATTATAGATGGTAATTTCGAAAAAAACAATAGAAAGCTGAGACACATTTTAAATAATCGTGTCGTTTTTAGACAAATGAAGAAATCTGTTTTTAAAACGGGCGCTTTTTCTGTAATAAGTGTAAAAAAAGAAAATTTGACTTGTGAATTCATTTTGAATGACGGCTTTGATTTTGGAGTTAAAAAGAGCCAAGCGTATCATTTTCACTCAACCTACGAGGTGCATATTGCAATAACCGGTAAGCTTCATATTTTTATTGATGACCGTGATTGCTTTTTAGAGCAGGGGAGCGTTTGCGTGATACCGCCGAATTCGTTTCATTACGTTTTTGCTGATGATGAGGCTAAGCGCATAAGCTTTCGCTTTAATTTCTTTTCCGATTCTCCTCTGCTGTCGGAACATCTTATGAGATTTCAAAGTTTTTTCAAATCAATAGATAAGTGCTTTGTAACTAAAAACACCGATATATATGAAAGATACGTATCGGGGGCAGTTAACGCGCTTCTGACATCAAGACCCGATTATATGATAGCCGATCCTCTTTTTCTTGCTCTGTCGGAGCTGGCTTTTTCGGAGCCTAAGAGAATCTTGGTTAACGAAATGGAAAATTCCGAGCCGTGCTCTTCTCTTATGTTTGAAAACATAGATGCGTTTTTTAACCTCAATTATGACAGAGCCGTAACGGTAAATGACTTGTCGGAATATCTTTCATTCAGCAATCGCCATACGGAGAGAATAATGAAAAAGCTCTTTTCCATATCTTTTTCTGAGATGCTAAATAAAAAAAGGCTCGTAACCGCAAGACTTCTTATAAGAATTACGGACGAGCCATTAAATAAAATTGCAGAGATCTGCGGATATAACGATTATGTTTATTTCAGCAAAAAATTCAAATCGCTGTTCGGGTTTTCACCGAGAGAATATCGGCTGATTAACTGACTTTGCAAGAGTGACAAGTGCCGAAAGCGCTGAAAATTCAGGTTTTAGAGCGGGCTCGGATTGTTTTCTCTTGCCTAACCGAATTTGAACGAGTAAATATCCGCGTCTGAAAGAGTGAATTTCAGTCGGATGGGCTTTCCTTGCAATAGTGATAAATCTGCGGGGAAGCCTATTCTTCTATCAATTGTATTTCCGAAGATTTCACAGCTTGAATAATTTTCGATAGGGCGATAGGTCTTGTCAAGAATTTCAATTTTTACGTATCCCGCAGCACTTGTAGCAAAATTCAAAAGCAGGGTGTTGCCGTCGAAAAGAAATGGCTTTGTGACTATGGTTTTCGGTTCGTAGCCTGCGCTTCGGCTGATAAATCCATCGGGACGAACAGCATATCTGTACAGAAAGACACCGCGCTCATCCAAGGTGAACCTGCGTGCAGTGAGAAGCAGAGACAGCTCGGGGAAGCTGCCGGGAAGATCTGACGGAACCTCGTAAAGTCCTGCAGAAACGAAATTTTCTCCATAAACCCAGGACCAGTCGTTTTCTTGCTCAGGGCGTATATATGCTTCGCTCGGACGCTCAAAATTTATACCGTCGCGGGAGCACATAAACATAGTATCGGTAACAGCGTAGCCGAATCTAGGAGATATTTCCATTCTCTTTTTTCGTGCTTCCTTACCGCAAAGCTCCTCGTAGCTGTCACTCCACACTCCGCGGTCTATATACCTTGAGGGAAAGCCGACGAGTATGTGAGGCGCGCGGTAATATTCCTCTATAGCGTTCGTATATATCTGAAAATCGGGAGCATCTTCGCCGTACCTGAGGGGGATTGGTTCACTCCAGTTAACAAAGTCGGGCGACTCTATTCTGCGTATATCGCGAGTGTTGTCCTTTTGTCCGGGGGTAGGAGGCGTTTTAAAATCGTTGTGCGTATGCCAGCCTCGGAAATAGCATATGTATTTTTTCTCTTCCTTGTTGTAGTGTACGGTATTAAGAGAATCAAAATGATATGGAATTTCCATAATTGTACGTATGTATCTGAAGTGGATACCGTCTGCACTTGCAACGTATTTAAGCGCGTTTCTTCCGTTAAAGCTTACCCCGTAAATTGCTTTATAGCGTTCATCCTCGGGGCACTCTGTATTCGGATCCTTCATTACAAAAAGTGATCCGCCGTGTGCCTTGGGATTGTGCCAGCTATCCGTAGAAGCGTTGATTATAATATTG
>SVQV01000030.1 GCA_015065175.1 Oscillospiraceae bacterium
CTTGCCCCAGAGAGCCTTCGCCCAGCCTGTGTCGGAAATGGTGAAATGAATTCCGTTCGGGTCTACGTTATGCCAGTATTTTGCTGTATGGAAGTGACCGAGCGCATATTTGTAGTTGTGCGCCGCGATCTTGGGATATCCCGTTGTGCCCGATGTAAAGAACATGAGCATAGGATCGTCTCCGCCGGGGGTATCCTCTTTTCTGTCGAAATGAGTGCTGAACATACCGCACTCCTCGTCGAAGCTTCTCCAGCCCTCGCGTTCGCCGTCCACTATTATCTTGTGAAGGAGCTGAGGACATTTCTTTGCCGCAATATCCACCTGCTCGGCAACCGCGCCCCTTGAAGTACAAAGTATGGCAGATACGCCCGCCTTATTGAAGCGGTACTCGAAATCGTGGTCAAGGAGCTGGTTCATTGCGGGAATAGCGACAGCGCCTATCCTGTGAAGTCCGAGCATAGCGAACCAGAACTGATAGTGTCTGCCAAGCACGAGCATTACCTTGTCGCCCTTCTTTATTCCGAGAGAGCGGAAATAGTTAGCCGCGCGGCAGGAATTTTTCTTTATGTCCGAATATGTAAAGCGATGCTCTGTTTTATCGTTCGACACGTGCAGAAGCGCTAACTTGTTAGGACTCTTTTCGGCTATCGCGTCAACGATATCGTAAGCGAAATTGAACTTGTCTGTATTCTTGAAGGTGATAGAGGTAGGTGTTCCCTGCTCGTTTTCCACAGTGTCGATGAACTTGTTATAAACACGCTCTTCGGTGTCGCGGCGAACGGGAGCCACAGCCTCTCTTTTCTGTCCCTTAAGCTCGGGAATTTCCGCGCCCGTGGGATTAAGAACGAAGGCGTAGAAGGAGCAGTCCTCACCGTCAACGGCTATCATACCGTGAGGCGTCGAGCTGTCGTAATAGATACTGTCTCCGGGACCCAGAATTTCCTTGTGTGCGCCTATCTGTATCTTTAAGTGTCCCTCAATGACGATATCGCATTCCTGACCCTCGTGAGTCGTCAGCTCTATGTCCTTTACCTGTGCGTCCTCGCTGTATTTACTGCAAACGTAAAGAGGCTCGGCAATTCTGTTTTTGAAGGACGGCGCTAAGTTAAAGTAGGTCATTCCGTGAGCCTGCTCTATTCTCTGCCCCTCTTTTGCCCGTGTAAGAGTATAGGACTTAAGCGTCGGGCTCTTACCCTCTATAATATCGGTAACGTCTACGTTAAAGGCGAGAGCGCAACGGTATATAAATGCGAAGTTAAGGTCGGACTGTCCGTTTTCGCAGGCGCTGTACTCCTCCTCCGATACGTTCGTTTTTACTGCCATTTCCGCTACCGTATAGCCCTCTATCTCTCGCAGAGTGCGTATTCGGTTAGCCATTTCTTGAATTTTGTAATCAAGAGCAGTGATATTCTGCATTTTCTTTTCTCCTTTTTTGGAACTTACGGGACAAAAAAACTCGTCCCAAAGATAAATACTTTGAGACGAGTCCTGAAAACAAAACCCGCGGTACCACTCAAATTGCGGTTTAAAGCCGCCGCTCAGGGTCAAACAACCCGTATGTACTAACGCAACATTATCGGAGAGAGTCTACTCGATTTCTCTTTCTTTCTCTCAGCTCGGAAGCTACAAACACAGGCAGCGTTTTAACGGCTCGCACCAAGTGCCGTCTCTCTGTGAAAACACACGCGAATGTCCTCTTCGTCAAAGCCTTTATATTGACTATTGTATCATTTCTCAAGGTATTTGTCAATATCTTTTTCAAAAAAATCGAAATTTTGTTTATTTTGTTGAAGAATTAAAGCTTATTTCTCTGGATTTTTCCGCTAATTGTCTTAGGAAGCTCTGTTCTGAACTCAACAATTCTCGGATATTTGTAGGGAGCGGTATGCTCTTTTACGTAATTCTGGATCTCCTTTTTAAGCTCGTCCGTGCCCTCTTTACCCGGAACGAGAACGATACAAGCCTTAACGACCTGACCTCTTACCTCGTCGGGCGCGGCTGTAACTCCGCACTCAAGCACGTAGGGCAATTCCATGATAACGCTTTCTATTTCAAACGGACCTATGCGGTAGCCCGAGGACTTGATGACGTCATCGGCGCGTCCGACATACCAGAAATATCCGTCCTCATCACGCCATGCGGTATCGCCTGTGTGGTAATAGCCGTCATGCCATACGTCCTTGGTCTTTTCTTCTTCCTTGTAATATCCGTTAAAGAGACCGCAGGGTATCTTGTCGCTCGTCTTGATAACTATTTCACCCGTCTGACCTGTGGGAACGGGATTTCCGTCTACATCAAAGAGAGAGATATCGTAAAGCGGTACTGCCTTACCCATAGAGCCGACTTTACACTTGCTTCCCGTAAGGTTAGCTATGGAAAGCGTGGTCTCTGTCTGTCCGAAGCCTTCCATGATAGAAAGTCCCGTAGCAAGCTCAAACTGACGGTGAACCTCGGGATTGAGCGCTTCGCCTGCCGATGTCATATGCTTGATAGATGAGAGGTCGTATTTCGAGATATCCTCTTTTATAAGCATTCTGAGCATTGTGGGAGGAGCGCAGAAGGTGGTGATGTTATATTTTGCGAACATCGGCAGAATTTCCGCCGCATTAAACTTGTCGAAGTCATAGGTGAATACGCCGCCCTCGCAAAGCCACTGACCGTAGAGCTTGCCCCAGAGAGCCTTACCCCAACCTGTCTCGGAAATTGTGAAGTGGAGTCCGTCCTCGTATACGCCGTGCCAGTATTTTGCGGTTATATAGTGTCCCAAGGGATACTTGTGGTTATGCACGGCTATCTTAGGATAGCCTGTTGTACCCGAAGTAAAGAACATAAGCAAGGGGTCGTTTCCGCAGGCGGTGTTTTCGTCACGGTAGAAGTGCGAGCTATAGAGAGAATACTCACTGTTGAAGTCATGCCAGCCTTCTCTCTCTCCGCCTACGAGTATCTTTGTCGCAAGAGGACAGGTCTTTTCTCCAAGCTCTACCTGATGCGCGACGTCTCCGTCGGAGGTACATACTATAGCGCTGATCTCTGCCGCCTTGAATCGATACTCGAAGTCATGCTCCTGCAAGAGATTTGTCGCAGGGATAACGACAGCGCCGAGCTTATGAAGCGCAAGGATAGAGAACCAGAACTGATAATGGCGCTTAAGCACGAGCATTACCTTGTCGCCCTTCTTGATTCCGAGAGAGCGGAAGTAGTTAGCGGTCATGTTGGACGCGCGCTTCATATCACGGAAGGTAAATCTCTGCTCTCTGCCGTTCTTGTCTACATGAAGCATAGCAAGCTTGTTCGGTGACTTTCTTGCTATCTCATCAACGATATCAAATGCAAAGTTGAACTTATCCTCGTTTTCGAAGTCTATCTTTGTAAGAGTGCCGTTCTCGTCCTCTTCGGTGTGGATAAAGCGGCTGCTTACAAGCTCCTTCTTCTCAACTCTCGAAGCGAGTGTCGCTCTTGTGCTTTGCTCGGGAATAGTCTCGCCGGGAAGAACTACCGCAAGGAAAAGACATTCTCTGCCGTCTACAGCTATCATACCGTGAGGAGTCGCGCTGTTATAATAAATGCTGTCACCCTCGCTAAGATATTCGATATGGTCGCCAATCTGTACCTTAAGGCGTCCGCTCATAACGAAGTCGAACTCCTGTCCCGAGTGGGTAGCAAGAGCTATAGGCTTATCCTGAAGCTTTTCATCATATTCATATTTTACCCAATAAGGCTCTGAGAGCTTCTTGCGGAAAAGGGGAGCTAAGTTCTTTATCTCAATGCCGTCCTCCTTCGCCGTCTCCTGTCCGTTGCCCTTTCTTGTGATAGTATAGGAGGAAAGGGATGCGCTCTGTCCTTCAAGCAGGTCGGTAATGCCGATGCCGAAAACCAATGCGCACTTATGAAGGAAGGAGAAGGGATAATCCTTTGCGCCTGCCTCGTATTCAAGGTACTGCTCTACGCTTACCTCTGTCTTACGTGCCATATTCTCTATTGAAATGCCGTCGATCTCACGCATTTCCTTAATACGCTGAGCGACCTCTAAAAGCTTGTTTTCAGATGAACCTGACATAAAAAACACCTCCATGTTATAAATTGAAAATTGAAAATTATTTGGAGAAATCCTTGCGGACTTCAACTGTTTTTTAAAATTGAAATAAAAAAACGTCTCAAAGAAATTTCTTTGAGACGGGTGAAATACTATACACTCGCGGTACCACTCAAATTGCGCCGAAACGGCGCCACTCTGGGAGACTAACAACTCCTGCGCACTAACGCTGCGCTCCTCGCGAACTCCTACTGCAATTTTCAGAGCTCGGGCTCAAAAGCGATGGGTAATATCCTACTGCGTTATGGCTTACACCAACCGCCACTTCTCTGTGCCGCATAAAAAGGGTTACCGTCTTTATCATAGCCTTTATTAAATTACCTGCGAAAAACAAGAACCAATTCCGTTTTTATGCCGTAAGTATACCACAGTATTTTTCATTTGTCAATACCTTTTGCACGATTTTTTTTGATTTTTTTGTTCCGATGTGATTTTTTTGTCGTTTTCCGCACTTCAAATTTTGATTTGTCGGTCTTTTTCTTGAGGGACTTTTTTGCAAAAAAGTCCCTCAAACTCTTCAAAAAACCTTAAAGAAATATTTTTTATTTAAACGTCAGATGTTCTGCCCGCCCACACGTGTGCTTCAAATTTTGATTTATCGGTGAGTTTGAAGATATCGTTGCCTTAAGAAGCAATCCATAAAAAATCTTTGTTTATTCAAGCTGTGACGAAGTCACATCATAACTATGCGCAGCATATCATCACTCGAGCCTTGCCCGTAGGGCAATCATAACTGAGTCTGTTGCCTTCGCAACAGACTCTTAAATTGCAATTTACCGCAGATATTTGATATAGGAGGAGCTTTTTGACAAAAACTCCTCCTATATAGTACAAGGTTAATTATATAAAATTTGTTGCTTCCCTTTTATTTTACTATGAGTCTCGGCGACTGACGTCTGCACATTTCCTCACGCTTTTCGGGGGTATATTCCTCGAACATTGCCTTTGCGTACTTCATTCGGTTTGCGTTGTTCAAATGAGTGTAATAGTTAAGGTCTGTAGTCTTTTCCCAAGGAAGCGTTGCAAAGCCGAGAAGATGCTCGTCGCAGATGTTTTCGGTAAGCCAGAGCCATACCGTCTCCGCTAAGTTCTGGCGGTTGTTCCAGTCGCTCGTACCGGGTATCTGGTCATATCCCATCTTTGCAAACTCGATATAGGTCTGATAAGCAACCTGAGGATATTTTCCGTTTGCGCCCTTCGGGGTCATTCTGTCATAATACCAGTTGGACTGAACACAGTCCTTGGGCATCTTCTTTTCCCAGCCCTCCTGATGCTTCCAGAAATAGTCCGACCATATCCACGGACGCGCGCCGTGCTTTTCCACCTCGTCAAAGAGGAAATAAAGGTCATGCCACCAAAGGTCATCCGAGCGGATGGTAGTTATTGACGTATGATGATCGGGATAATCCTCCTCGTCCATTCCGAGATGGAAGAGCCTCGGCTTTCCAAACACCTCGCAGACCTCGGAAATTACATCCTTTGCTACCTGATAATAGGTCTGTGTGGAAACCATTCTCGAATATTCGCCAAGCCATGTATCGTGACAAGCCGAGAAATTCAGCTTCGGCAGAGGCTCCATTCCGAGACTTCTTATGTAATCGAGCAGCTTTTTAAGCTCATCGTGAGTAAGAGAGCCGTCTACCGCAAGCTCGGGGTGACTGTCATACTTAAGTCCCTCGCCTACGTCTATGAGGATAGAGTTTATTCCGAATGAAGGAAGCTGATCTACCACACGGTACCATGTGTCCATATCGGTGTTTATTTTGTTTGTACGGCGATAGTATGCGCCGCACTGAGCAGGGTACAGCTTAGAGGGACGGGGCGAATCTCCCCACATATTTTCGCCGAGATAGAGATAATGCATCCAAAGCATTCCGTCTGATTTCATTCTTTTATCCTCCTTACCACTCGTAACGAGTATCTTCGCGCAAAGCTATTTCTTCCATCTTTTCGGGAGTGTATTCCTCAAAAAGACGCTTAGCGTACTTAAGTCTGTGCGCATTGTTCAAAATGGAATAATAGTTTAAGTCCCATGTACGCATCCACGGCACTGCCATGAAGCCGAGCATATGCTCATCCCAGACATTTTCGGTAAGCAAAAGCCACATAGTTTCGGCTATATTTTCCTGATACCACCAGTCTGTTCCTATCGGTATCTGATCGTAGCCCATTTTAGCGAAATCGATATATGTCTGATATCCAAGCTGAGGATATTTTCCTTCCGCATTTTTCGGGATTATTCTCTCATATCTCCAGCTCGACTGTACGCATATCTTCGGCATCTTCTTTTCCCAGTCCTCCTGATGCTTCCAGTAATAGTCCGACCATATCCACGGACGCGCGCCGTGCTTCTGCACCTCGTCAAAGAGGAAATAAAGGTCGTGCCACCAAAGATCATCCGAGCGGATAGTTGTTATACCTGTATGGTGGAAAGGAAAATCCTCCTCGTCCATTCCGAGATGGAAGAAACGGGGGTTTCCGAACATTTCGCACACGTCCGCTATAATGTCGCTTACCACCTCATAATATTTCTTTGTGGATACCATATAAGCATATTCACCAAGCCATGTATCGTGACAGGTCGAGAAATTCAGCTTCGGGATAGGCTCAAGCCCCATAAGTCTCATTCTTGCAAGCTCTGCCATAAGCTCCTCTTTCGTCCAGGAGCCCTCGTTTGCAAGCTCGGGGTGGCTATCGTATCTTACACCTTCACCGAGGTCAATGACGACCATGTTGATGCCGAAGGACGGAAGCTCGTCTACTATTCTCTTCCATGTGTCCTTTTCGGTAGATGTTATTTCATAATAACGCGACTCCGTATCGCACTGGATAGGATGATCGTGCGGTGGGTCCCATTTGTCCGCCCACATATTACAGCCTAAGCTGAGAAAAAACGCCCAAATTTTGTTCGATGAATCCATAATAAGCTCTCCTTTATTTATATTTACTTATATAAGAAATGCTCCGCCCCATTCGTAGACGGTGCCGCCAGAAAGATAATATTCCTTTATCTTCTTCTGAAGCGAGGTGTTTTCGGGGAATTTGTTATAATCAGTCTCGGTCGTGGGCAACAAGAACAAGAACGAAATTACTCCCAAGCCCTGTGAAACTATAGGTATCTTGCAATTAAACTTCGACTGGAAGCCGAGAATGTTTGAAGTGGGCTTCAAAAAGTCCTTAAGCTGAGTCGAGATGAGCCATGAAAGGCAGATAAACGCCTTAGGCTTAAATTCGGGGAATGACTTCTCCACTATCCGAAGAACGTAATTATATGCCTTAGTAAGATTTTCTTCGGTGAAGCTGACGCCCGCAGGGATATGTACGCTTATTGTCTGATCCGACTCCCTCAATGCTATCTCCCACTCATTCTTATAAAGGCGCACAGGTGTCGGCAATACCTTTCCCGTCACGCTGTCGGTAATATAGCCCTCATAATATTCGTCCGTCTCGGTCATATCAGCACAAAACGCCTTGTCCTCATGTCCCTTACTGCCTGATATCATACCGCCCGCCGATATATCCTTGCCTACTATCATGGTACGGGTTTCTCCCGTCTTGTTTTTAAAAATAAGACAGTTGGAAAGGAAGCTCTTTCTTAATTCGAAATTAAGAATGCCTACACGGATAAGCTCATGGTCCAGATATAACTGCTGCCACGCAAAGAGTCTTGCACTGTCAAAGCCGTAATATCCGTTTCTTTGAAGATGCGCCTCAAATGGTCCTCTGAACGCTCCGCCAAGCGTGCCTATAGCAACATCCTCGGGAAGCTCTGCCCTTTCACACCAATCCATAAGCTCGGGCGCAAAGGCGAACAAAGCAAAATACGCCGCCATTTCGAAAAGCTTTTTTTCCTCGAGGTCCTCGGAGTCAGCCTTGGGGGACTTGGATATTGCAAAACGCTGTGTCGAATTTTTAAGCATATCGTAAAGACAGAGGGAGTAAAGCGAAGCCGTCTCACTGCTTCTTACCTTCTCGGCACTTTCAAGCACAAAGGGATAAAGCGAGCCGAGTATTTCTCTCCTGTCTTCAACTCCCTTTATAAATTCCTCTCTGAGAAAGCTCACGCCGTTTTTATAATAACCGTCGGCAACGCTTTCGAAATTTTGCGCAAATGAATCGGGAAGCTTACATTCGCCTAAAGCCGCCAAAAATGTCTCTTTTGTATACATAGCATTCTCCTGTTGTAATCTTTAGTTTACATTGTAACATCGTTTTATTTATCGTAAAGCGCGGGAATTTCCTCGTCTATTACCTTCTGTAAGAGACCGAGCTTCCACTCTATATGCGCGCGGTCGCACATATATTCCATACTCGGCTCAAAGCCCAAGCGTGAGTCAAATTCAACAAGCGGAATAGTGTCAAGTGCATTCTGCATTTCTCTCCTTGCGATTTCGAGAAGCCCGTCAAGCATTTTATTCTTCTCGTCTCCGCTTTTTTCGGGGAGAAATACGCGTATCTGATACCATTCCTTTATATTTATGGTGGTCTGTGCGGTACGTCCGATAAACTCGCCTATATTTCTTATCTTTATTGCAGTCTCTTTCTTCTTATCGGGAACGAGAGGCAAAATACCGTCTATTATCTCACAGCCCTTCTTGTAAAACTCCACAGTCTTTTTGAAGCATTCAAGCTCATGCAAGAAAAGATTTTGCCTCGGCTCGTTATACAAGCCGTATGAGTAAACAGGCTTTGTAATTCGGTTTTTGCCGAACATAGCGATAGGCTCGGAGGGGATTTCCAAATCCGTACCCTTGAAAAGCACAAACGGATAAGCAGGACCTATTCTGCAAGGACCGTACTGGTCGGGATTGGTCGCTATCATCTGATTTATTCCTTCACTGAAGCATTTAAGTGCCTCGCAAACCTTGTCTACACACTTTTCTCCGAAATCTCTCTTTACTATCTTTTTCAGCATAGCATCGAGGTCAACCGGAGGATTTGAGAAAGCCCATTTCGCAAGTTCGGAAATAAATGAGGGCGTAAAGCCGTAATGGTGGCATTCCATAGTACCGACAAGCGAATAATTATCATGGGCATATCGCATACTCTCGTAACGCTTCATCCACTGATAAGGCACGGGCAGATAAGGCACAACGCCGACATCCCAGGTTCTGCCTCCCGTATTTGTCATGGAATACATAGGAAGGTTACATTCCTTTGCGCATTTCGCCTCGCTTGTAAAATAGTTGCTCGGTCCCTCGAAATATATCGTATAATCTGCCGAGGGATGCTCTATGCCGTCATGTACTATGGGGCATCCCATTTCAAAGGTCGCCATATGAGTTATATCCTTCGGGAGATTTCTTATGAGTCGGAGTCTCGACTCTTCGGGACGTTGTCCCCAGTTATAAGTCCAGAATACTATCTCGGCATCGGGCTTTTTCGCTCTTATTACCTTCTTGACCATATTGAGCCAGATAGGATAGTCGTAGCAGGGCCACCAGCCGGGACTCATTCTGTTCTTTATTATGGGATTTCCGTCGAAATCCTTGTTTTCAAGACGGAGCATACCTGTTGTATTTTCTCTGTCCTTGCTGGGGAATTCGCAACTCTCGCCGACAAAAATTACGCCCTTGAAGTGAGGACATTGCTCGAAAAGGTTGCCGTAAAGTCCATCGTAGAACTCCTCTGCCTTTTTGCCGTTAGGATATCTGTAGCTTCTCAAATAGCTGTATACATAAACGTCCAGACCATATTTGGCGGCGCGCAGACAGATCTCGTTGAAGTCCTGATATCCGTGAGGGGTTGTATTTATGCCCTTGACGAATATAAGAATAGAGGTCATACCCGCATGAGCGATGCTTATAAGATGCTCATCGGGGAACATATCGAGTCCGACACCCGAATGTGTCATTCTCGTTCTGAAGATGTGGCTTCTCTCCTGTTCGCCTTTTGTAAGAAAGGGAGCCTCCTCCAAGTTCATAAGGTCCTCTATGTAATATCCCGCCTGCGCCGCCATTCTTGCGCTGCTTCCCGTAAGAATTACCTGCCCGTCGCTCACGCTTACCCTGTAAGAGTCAAGGGGCAAGGTCTTATCTATTTTGTAGAAGATAATATTTCCGCTCGCCTCGGACTCGCATTTCACTGCGATATTTATTCCCATAGAGACCGAGAAATAGTCCGAAAGGTCGGATGCCGCATTTAAAACGACCTCCTTTTCCATACCTTCAAGTGCGCAATCTACGGTTATGGCATAGCTCTCGTCAAAAGTTATCTGCCCGTCTGTCGGTTTTTTACTCTCGTCCCGTCTGTTTGCCTTATGCACCTTGCACATTTCTTCTCTGAATTCGTAATTCTTTTCCGCCATCTCTCAACTCTCCTTTAAAAGCTGTGTTTATTCAAAAATATACCATTTATCAGGAACAAAGCCCTTTGTGTCGGTATTGGAAATAGGCATTGCTATACCGTATCCCGACGAGCTGTTTATAAAGCTGTCGAAATTCTGCGCCATATAAGCAAGCTCTCCTGTTTTGTCCTCATAATCGAAAACGGGATCCCAGATGTTTTTTCTAACCTCGGTAAAGCTGTCCTTCACCTCCAGGTCGGAATAACGGAACGCCATTCTAAGCAGGCGTATATTGTTACGGCATCTCTTATCAAGGGCCGACTCAAACGCACTCTCAAACAGAGCGTAAAACTCATCCGCATCTATATTGTTTATAAAATATTTTCCACTATGCTGAACAGTCGCCTGTCCGTCAACTACCGCCTCCATCTTCTTCATGATAAGCGAAATGTCATTCGCACCTTCACCGAAAAGTCGGCACAATGCATTTATATTATCATCAATGGAAAGAGAAACATTATAAGCGGTTCTTCCGAACGTATACAAATTCAAGAGATGGTTCCAGATATGGAAGCACTCCATCTGCGTGCCTGCGCCCGCAAAGTCACGCTCGATAAATCCGCGCCATATGCTCTGTATCTCGTCAGCCATGGGAATTACTCTCTGTCTGTTTGAAAATACTCCCATGTAATACTCGTAAAATACAGCCGTAGCACCCGTAGCCTTACGCCACTTCTGCAGATTTTCGTCCATATGAGTGTTGAGCAGGCAGGAGCCGTCAGTCTTTCCGCAGGAGCGAAGTCCCGCAGAGGGCCATGTAGATTCATCAAGAATTATGTTCTTTTCAAGCGTCAAGCCCTCGGGAAGCTCCCAAAGGTCAACGTAAAGCAGAACGTCGAATTTAACGTGAGGATATACACGTCCTACACGCTTAGCAACCTCGTTTATGAAATAAAGATAATTTTCCACCTTTTTATAAGGCTTACATTTTTCACAGGCGCAATTTCCGCCTCTGCCGTCCATAGGCCAGAGGGCGATACAGTCTACCGCCGTATTTTGAGAAAGCCAGGTGGAAATATTCTTGCTTACCTCTTCAATAGCCGCCGCCTCACGTGAGCAGAATACCCACTGACCGAAGGGAGAATCGGGGTCTGCGGGACAGAAGCGTGTGCCGTCCTCCTCAAGTCTGTAAAACTCGGGATGCGTTTTCGAATACTCTTCCTTGAAATACTCGTTTCCCGCAAAAGGAAGCCAGAGCTTTATTGCATCGTGGTGTCCGACGGTAATGCAGAGACCGCGTCTTTCAAGCTCCTCAACGAGACCGAGCTTTTTATAATCCTCATATGTCTTTGTCCATATAAGAAGTCTGTTATATCTGTTTTTGATAAGAAAATCAAAGAAAGGAATGTTAAGCTCATGCTCTGTTCTTCCCGCCTTGTCTCCGTACTCGACTATGGCGGTACGGTAGGGACGGTCAGCTTCGGATTTTATATACCGACCGTTTTCAAGTGCAAGCTCTTCTCTTGCGGGTACTATCTCTCCCGCATCAACGGAGGCATGGGAATATGCGCCGAGGGTACAGCCGAGATATCTCTCCAAAAATTCATATAAAGCGTAGAGTGTTCCTCTCTCCTTGTCGTCTTTGTCCTCGCTTCCCGCAATTATAACCGAAGTGTCGGTGATATCTATAAAAATGCCTTCCTCACCGCACAGGAGTGAAGAAAATTCCTCGCGGCTTATGTATTCAGAGACGGCTTCGCATCTCGAAGGACCTCCTATATAAAAGGTCACGTCTCCCTTTTTGCCGATTTCCGCATCTTTTCCGAAAATTGCCTTTAAGTATTTAAAAAGCTCTTCGGAGGCAAAAATTTCTCTCTTTGTCGGCTTTTCGGAAATTATTATTCCGAGCGTGCTGCTTTTTGTAATAACCATAAAAATATCCTCGTTTTTCACTCGATAAGCGTATGTCTATCTGCACAAAAAAACAAGCGAAAATCATTGTGTTTTGCCTGTTTTTTTAAGTATAACACAATTATTTTCGCTTGTCAACAATCTACGAAAATTTAATTTTATAATTAAGATTCCGTGTATTTTTGTACTGTTTTTTTAGTCTATAGTTCAGTTTTTGTGCCGTTATTTTCCGACTCCACCCTTTATGTCATATGGGGTAGTCTGATATACATAATAGTTCAACCAGTTTGAGTACAAAAGGTTAGCGTGAGAGCGCCAGCTCACGAGAGGCGCTTTTGTATCATCGTTGTCGGGATAATAATTTTCGGGAGGAAGTATCGGAAGTCCCAGATTTTTGTCTCGGAGATACTCTTTTTCAAGAGTGCGGGGGTCATACTCGGGATGTCCTGTAATGAATATCCTGTGATTTTTCTCGTCCTCCATAGCAAAAACGCCCGCCTGCTCGGATGAGGCTAAGATCTTAATATCGGAGACCTTTTCTATATCCTCACGAAGCACTGTCGTATGGCGCGAATGAGGGATCATAAATACGTCGTCAAAGCCTCGGAAGAGTCTCGACTCGGAACACTCGACTCTGTGAGGGAATACACCGAAGAGCTTCTCATCCAAAAGCTGCTTATCGAGTCCGTAGAAATAGTGAAGTCCCGCCTGTGCGCCCCAGCAAACGAAGAAGGTGCTGAACACGTGAGTCTTGCTCCATTCCATAATTCTGCAAAGCTCATCCCAATATTCGACCTCTTCAAACTCCATTTTCTCAACAGGCGCGCCCGTTATGAGAAGTCCGTCGAAATACTCTTTTTCTATGCTGTCAAAATCTACATAGAAGTTTAAAAGATGCTCCTGCGAGGTGTTTTTCGATTTGTGTGTTTTTGTATGCACAAGGGTCAGCTCTATCTGGAGAGGTGTGTTTCCCAAAAGTCTTGAAAACTGCGTTTCTGTGTCTATCTTGGTCGGCATAAGGTTGAGAAGCGCTATTCTGAGCGGTCGTATATCCTGTGTCATAGCGCGAAGCTCGGTCATAACGAATATATTTTCAGACTCCAAGACCTTTACGGCAGGGAGGTCATTCGGTATTTTTATCGGCATATATCTGTTCTCTTTCCTCTTCAGTCAAGTGTCGCAAGTGCGGCTTCAAGGTCGGCTATAAGGTCCTCTGCCGCTTCAAGTCCGCAGGAATAGCGGATAAGGTCGGGGGTAATTCCCGCTGCCTCAAGCTCACGGTCATTCATCTGTCTGTGTGTAGCGTTAGCGGGATGCAGACAGCAGCTTCTCGCGTCCGCTACGTGTGTCTCGATAGCGGCTACCTTGAGCGCCTTCATAACACGCTCAGCTGCGGCACGTCCACCCTCGACTGCAAAGCTGATAACTCCGCAGCAGCCCTCGGGCATATACTTGTTAGCTATATCAAAATATTTATCGCCCTCAAGCATAGGATATCTTACCCACTTTATCTTTTTATGCTTCGACAAAAATCTCGCTACCGCCAAAGCGTTTTCAAAGTGGCGCTTCATTCTCACGTGCAGGCTCTCAAGTCCCAGATTGAGTATAAATGCGCTCTGAGGAGAAGGAGTCGAGCCGAAGTCACGCATAAGCTGTGCGGTCGCCTTGGTGATAAATGCGCCCTCAAGTCCGAACTTTTCGGCATAAACTATTCCGTGATAGCTGTCGTCGGGGGTTGTAAGGCCCGGGAAACGCTCTGCATTCGCAAGCCAGTCGAACTTACCAGAGTCTACGATACATCCGCCTACACAGGCGCCGTGACCGTCCATATATTTTGTAGTGGAATGTGTAACGATATCTGCGCCGAACTCAATGGGACGGCAGAATATGGGGGTCGCAAAGGTGTTGTCGATTATAAGCGGCACGCCGTGTCTGTGCGCTGCATTCGCAAATCTCTCTATATCGAGAACGTCAAGCGACGGATTTGAGATAGTCTCGCCGAATACCGCCTTTGTGTTGGGGCGGAAAGCCTTTTCAAGCTCCTCGTCTGTTGCCGTGGAGGGAACGAAGGTGAAATCTATTCCCATTTTCTTCATCGTTACCGCAAAAAGATTATAGGTACCTCCGTAAATAGCAGAAGATGCTACAACGTGGTCTCCGCAGTTTGCTATATTGAAAACCGCATAGAAGTTAGCCGCCTGTCCCGAGGAGGTCAGCATAGCGGCACAGCCACCTTCAAGCAATGCTATCTTTGAAGCGACGGTGTCGCAGGTGGGATTCTGCAAGCGTGAGTAAAAATATCCGCTTGCCTCTAAGTCGAAGAGCTTTCCCATATCCTCGCTTGTTTCATATCTAAAGGTTGTGCTTTGGATTATCGGTATCTGTCTCGGCTCTCCGTTGTTCGGATGATAACCGCCCTGCACACACACTGTATCTCTTAACATGTCCATATTATATACTCCGTTTCTGTTATCTTATTCCGTGAAGCGCCGCACCTATTACGGTCGCATACTGCGCATTGTTCGGTATCATAAAGTTCACGTCAAAATTGTTGTTCATACCGAGAAGTCTGTCGTGTATCGGCATGACGGTCGCTAAATTTCCCGTAAGCACGATGTCCTTTATCTTATAGCTTCTTGCCGCAAAAATAGCCATCATACCTATAGTCTCGGCTACCATATTCGCTATACCGAGCGCAATGTCGTTTTTGTTCGCAAGGTCGGAGAGCTTTCCGAAATTGGATGCGGTGAGGGTGGAATCCATTCCGCCGTACTGCTGCTTGTCGCTTATGTCTCCGATTCTCAGGTCTATGTTTTCGAGGTCTCCCGACTCGCAGAGCTGCTCTATATGGTCTATATTGTCAACGCCTAAGATCTTTCTCGTAAGTCCGATAAGAGTACCGCCGCCGACACCTGTACCGCCGAGGTATTCGCTATGTACTCCGCTCTCGTCTCTTTTTGCATATACGATAGCCGTACCCGTTCCCATGCTTACAACGATAGCCTCGTTAAGATTTGAGAGGTAAAGCCCTCCCTTTCCTATACAGTCAAATTCGCTTGCTCTGTGCAATTCTACCGTATATATAGGCTTCTCGATAACCGAAGCTCCCGCGCCTGTTATCATAGCGCGGTCTATCTCGTTGAGCGCTATCTCGTTTTCCATAGTAAAGCGCCCGAATGCGCCGTATGCCGAGGTTATCGGGTCTGTCGCGCGGACAAACTGCGGCTCTATCAAGTGCGGCTTTTCGTTTTCCGCATACCTGAAGCCCACTATTTTCGTCGTAGTTCCGCCTACGTCAATTCCAATTACTGTTTTCATTTTTCTCCGTTCCTTTATAGGCAAGCTCACTCGTCCTGCGCCGAGATATCCTCAAGAGTCTGGCGTCTTACAGCTACGTAATCCTTGTCGGGCGTGAGCATAACAACAGGCGCCTTGCCTATTCTGTTATAATTTGAAGCCATTGAATAATGGTATGCGCCTGTCGTGAGGGTGGCGAGGATGTCGCCGCGTCCGACGCTTGACGGGAGCATTACATTTTCCTGAATTATGTCTCCGCTCTCACAGCATCTGCCGACAACAGAAGCCTTCATATCACGCTTTTCATCCATTTTACCCGACGGCAGAATAGTGTAAGGCGCGCCGTACAGCGCAAATCTTATATTGTCGGTCATACCGCCGTCAACAGAGACGTAATTTTTATATTCGGGTATGCGCTTTACCGTACCGACAGTATAAAGCGTAAGACCCGCATCTGCTACAATACTTCTGCCCGGCTCGAGCGATACAGAAGGAAGCTCTATTCCGAGTCTCTTTGCCTCGCTTTTCATAAATGCGCCAAGCTGCATTATATTTTCATAAATATCTATTTTGGGCTGCTCGCAGATATATCTCACTCCGTATCCGCCGCCAAGGTCGAGCTGCTCCGCCTTGAAGCCGAGAGCTTCTTGCATATCGGCAACGAATTTCAGCATAACGGTTGCGGTCGAAATATACACATCCGAGTCAAAGACCTGTGAGCCTACATGACAGTGATATCCGCAGAGCTTTATATTCTTGAGTGAAAGCGCAGTCCTTGTTATCTCCTCTGCCTGTCCTGTCTCGATAGCCGAGCCGAACTTTGAGTCCACCTTTCCCGTAGCTATAGCCGCATAAGTATGCGGGTCTATGCCGGGGGTAATTCTGAGAAGCAGGTTCTGCACAAGTCCCTTTTCTTCCGCTATTCTGTCTATAGCGAAAAGCTCCTCCGCGTTATCGACCACGAAATAGCCGACACCGCATTCTATAGCATAGTAAATATCTTCATCGGTCTTGTTGTTCGAGTGAAAATATGAGTGCGCCATAGGAAAGCCCGCCTTCATTGCGGTGTATATCTCACCGCTTGAAACAACATCGATTCCCATGCCTTCCTCTCGCATTATCTCGTAAAGACGCTTGAAAGAGGCAGCCTTAGATGCGTAAAGCGCATGTCCCTTGTCTCCGAAGGCGTCAAAAAGCGCCTTCTTATAGGTGCGGATACGTTCACGGATGCGCATTTCATCCATAAGATAGAGCGGAGTTCCGTATTTCTTTGCGAGCGCATTAGTATCATATCCCGCAAACAAAAGCGTTTTCCCGTCAGACGAAACCGACAGATTTTCACAAAGCAAGTCCCTGTTTTCCATTTTTCTTCTTCCTGTTTTTTTAATCAAAGCATATGCGCGTTTTAATTAAAGCATATGCGCGCGCAATTCTTCGGCGCTCAAGGGTGAGAGATCGGCGGGGGCAATATCGAATACCGTCTTACAGCCGCGAATGCCTCTCTTATACATCCTATCTATAGCTCTGGCGAATGCCACCAACACGCTCGCGGTAAATTCGGGGTTTGAGTCTAACTTAAGGCTATACTCTATTACGTGGTTATGCTCTCCGTCAATTCCCGTTTTTCCCGTTCTTATAACTCTGCCGCCGTGAGGAATTCCCATATGCTCACGCTTCAATTCTTCTTCGCTTATAAAAGTAACTGTCGTATCGTAGTCGGCAAAATAGTTGGGCATCGTCTTGATTTCTCTTTCAATTCTTTCGAGGTCTGCCCCCTCCTCTGCGACAACATAACACTCTCTTGTGTGCTTCTCTCTTGTGCTTAGCTCGGGCATTTTTCCCTCTCTTACCGCCGATACCGCAGCTTCAACGGGAACGGTATACTGTCTCGCATCCAAAACGCCCTCTATTCTTCGGATAGCATCCGAGTGTCCCTGGCTCACGCCTCTGCCCCAGAAGGTGTAATCCTTTCCCTGCGGCAGAATTGCGGAGGAATAAAGACGGGCAACAGAAAACATACCCGGGTCCCAACCGCAGGAAATAAGCGCGATATGACCCGACTCAAGCGCGCTTTCGTTCACTCTGTCGAAATGCGAAGGAATTGATGCGTGAGTATCAAAGCTGTCCACAACATTGAACTTCTTCGCAAGCGCAGGAGTCATTTCGGGTAGGTCGGTGGCGCTTCCCGCGCAGATTATAAGCACATCTATCTTGTCGGCAAAGCTCTCAAGCTCTGACGCGTGATAGACAGGCGTGCCCAAGGTCTTGACCTTCTCGGGTGAGCGACGCGAAAAAACTCCGACAAGCTCCACATCCTCCGCAGCCATAGCGGCGCATTCTGTTCCTTTTCCTAAATTACCGTATCCGTAAATTGCAATTCTCATATATTTATGCCTTTTTTATTAAAAATTATTTCAGAAGGTCGTTCATATTGTAAAGTCCTGCGGGCTTTTTGTAAAGAAATTCTGCCGCAACGAGTGCGCCCTCCGCAAAGATAGCTCTGCTGTGCGCCTCATGCTTAAGTGAGATAGTCTGTGTCTGTGTCGCAACGATGACCTCATGCTCGCCGACAACATTTCCCATACGGAGAGAGTGTATTCCTATCTCGTTCTGCTCTCTCTTTGCGTGACCGCTTCTGCCGTTTACGGTGTAGGAGTCGGGACGCACCTCCTTTATGGCATCGGCAAGCATTTTTGCCGTACCGCTCGGAGCGTCAAGCTTTCTGTCGTGATGCTTCTCTATTATCTCTATTTCGGCATCCGGCATAGCTTCTGCCGTCTTTTTCGCAAGCTCGACTAAGAGCGCAACACCGAATGACATATTTGCGGAAAAGAATACGGGGATCTCCTTTGAAGCCGCCTTTATCTCGGCACGCTCCTCCTCGGTCTGTCCTGTCGTCGCTATGACTACGGGCAATTTCGCATCCTTCGCAAACGCGAGCAGGTCCTTCGTGCAAACGTGATTTGAAAAGTCAACAATGCAGTCGACATTTCTTTCTGCCGAAGCGAAATCCTTCGAGCAGGGGCATTCTCCTTCTCCGCTCGCATTTGGATCTACGCCCGCCTTCAATACTGTTCCTCTGTATGCATTTTTTGTCAATGCGCGGACCTCTTTACCCATATGTCCGTCAAAGCCGCATAACAATATCTCCATTTTTATACTTCCTTCTGTATCTTTGTTTACTTGTTTATTTTTACTCCTGCCTTAACCATAAGAGAAAGGAGCTTCTTTTCGTTCTGCTCCTCCATAGGAGTAAGCGGGAGTCTTAAGTAGTTTTCGCAATATCCCATAGCGGCAACGGCTGCCTTTACGGGAATGGGGTTTACCTCGCAGAAAAGCGCGTTGATGAGCGGCAAAAGCTCGAGCTGCAAAGCGGCAGAGCCCTTTACGTCGCCTGCAAAGAACTTGTCGCACATTTCGACAGTCTCTTTAGGCAAAACGTTGGAAAGCACCGAAATTACGCCCTTTCCTCCAAGCGAAAGGATAGGCACTATCTGGTCGTCATTTCCGGAATAAACATCAAGCTTGTCGCCGACGAGAGAGATAAGCTCTGCTATCTGAGAAATGTTTCCGCAGGCTTCCTTTATAGCAACTATATTGGGGTGGTCTGCAAGCTCAAGAACTGTCGCGGGCAAAAGATTGCAGCCTGTTCTGCTCGGTACGTTATAAAGAATGCAGGGCTTCGTGCTTGCGTCAGCTATAGCCTTGAAGGAAGCGACAAGTCCCTTCTGTGTCGCCTTGTTATAATAAGGAGTTACGAGCAGCATAGCGTCAGCGCCTACCTCGCAGGCATATTTTGTAAGGTCTATGGCGTAAGAGGTATCGTTTGAGCCTGTGCCCGCAATTACGGGAATTCTGCCCTTTACCTGCTCTACGCAGAAGCGTATAGCCTCCTTATGCTCCTCGTCTGTAAGTGTAGAGCCTTCACCCGTAGTACCTACGGCAACAATTGCGTTAACGCCCTCGGATATCTGCCATTCGATAAGCTCAGCAAACTTTTTGTAGTCTATTCCTTCTGACGTAAGGGGTGTGACAATAGCGGTAGCTACTCCTGTAAATACTGTATTTTTCATTTTGTTTTCTCCTGTATATCGGTTTTATTTATAAAATTATTTACACAGATTTTTATCAAATGACTCCATAAGGAGCTGCCAGTCCTCACGGGACATATAATGCATACCCTCTCTCAAGAAATAGGTATTGTCATTTCCGTAAATCTTATTGGTATCGAAATCCTTTATATCGGAAAGATGAGGTATAGGAGATTTTCCGTAAAGCGCGGATATTTCGGAGGCGTTTCTTGCCGCCGTGTATTCGCCGTAAGGGTTAGCCCACGCATCCTCTGTTGCGGAGCTCACCGAAAGCACTCTCGGCACAATAAGCGACATCAGCATATCCTGGTCGAAGGGCATTTCCTTTTCCATACCCGAATAGTTTCTGAATTTGGGGCAGGAAAAAAACGGAAACCTATCGGTTATCCTTTCAATAGATTCGCTTTTTTCGTTATGAAGCGCATACATAGCAGCACCGCTCGTGCCCGAGCAGCAGCTGTGGCAGAACTTGAAGCGCTCGTCATACGCCGCCGCCACTATAGCCGTCTTTCCGAGGCGGGAAAGACCCACAACACCGAGTCTGTCCATATCGACTTCCTCTCTCGTTTCGAGATAATCGACTATTCTGCTTGCCGCATATGCCCACATAACTATCTTTCCCGCCGCACTTTCGGAGTTTCTGTCAAAAAGTGCCGCCATACCGTTTTCAAAATCGTTATCGTCGCTTGTGACATCGTTTATACAAAAGTCGGCTATATTAAAGCCCCCGTCAACTATTTCCTCGGCAGGAAAAAATCTGTCGGGGAATGCGTTTCTGAAATTAAGATGGACTATAGTTTTATTCTTTTGCCCCGGGCGATAGCACCAATTGAACGGGAAGGAAAACTCACCGTTTTCAAAGCCAAGCGTCAGCTTTATCTGCTCTATTACAGCCTTGCCCGCCATGGTCGGCAGTTTATCTCTGCCGAATATATCCTTTATTTTCTCGCTCTTGATATAAAGAGGCTTTTTAGGAAAATATCCGTATTCCTCTCTCTGAAAAAGCTCCTTTATCTCATCTCGCAGAGCGTCAAACTCCTCTGCGCTTTTCACCGACTTGAACTTTTCGTATAATGTCATATCTTAACCCTCTTTCGTACATACTTTATCACAAATTTTGAACAGCAAAGCCTTCCCCTTGGGGAAGGGGGACCGCTTGCGGTGGATGAGGTAAGAGTAGCAAGGTAAAATGCTATCTTCTCACATCATCAACAGAGAGTCCGAGGTGCTGTAAAATATCACCACATACAAACTTGAAGCGCTTATTTACCACAGTATTAGTGTAACGCAAGACTGTAATCCCAAGATTATCAAAGTATTCGTCTCTTTTTTGATCTGCCGTTCTTTGTTCTTTTAATTCGTGCTGAATGCCATCCAATTCAATAACGATTTTTGCGGAGTGAATATAAAAGTCTGTTATATAATTTCCAATAACCTTTTGTCTGTTTACCGTCACAGGCAACAACTTCAAAAAATCATACCAAAGATGCTTTTCTTCGGGTGTCATGTTCTTTCTGAGCGTCTGTGAAATTTTTGAAAGGTCTTTATTGTATCCGTATGGCATATATTACCTCATCCACCGCTCCGCGGTCCCCCTTCCCCAAGGGGAAGGCTTAAGAAGGATTATTTTACAAATTCGTCGTAAATAGCGTTTATTGCGGCGTTGTAATCGTTTTCATCTATACCGACTATGATATTAAGCTCGCAGGAGCCCTGGTCTATCATTCGGATGTTTATATCCGCGTCCGAAAGCGACTTGAATATACGTGCGGCTGTACCCTTCGTCTTAACCATTCCGCGTCCGACTATAGCGATGAGCGCCAGATTATCCTCAACGAAAATGTTGTCGGGGTTTACTGCCTTACATATACCTGCTAAAATATCAGCGCGGCAACGGTCAAGCTCCTTTGAAGAAAGCACCAGGCTCATCGTATCAATACCCGACGGAAAATGCTCATATGAGATATTGAGCGACTCAATAACCTGAAGCACACGGCGGCCGAAGCCAAGCTCTGCGTTCATCATCGCCTTTTCTACGGTGATAGTGGAAAAGCCGACCTTACCCGCAATACCCGTAATAACATTCTCGCTTACCTTGTCTGTTGCGGGTACGATAAATGTTCCCTTGTCCTCGGGCTTGTTGGTGTTTCTTATATTTATCGGAATTTTGGAGCATCTTACGGGGAATATAGCGTCCTCGTGCAAAACGGTCGCTCCCATATATGAAAGCTCACGAAGCTCCTTGTATGTGATCACCTCTATCGGCTTGGGATCATCTACACAGCGGGGGTCTGCCATAAGGAAGCCCGAAACGTCTGTCCAGTTCTCATAGAGAGCCGCATTTGCCGCACGCGCGACGATAGATCCGGTAATATCCGAGCCTCCGCGCGAGAAGGTCTTAATGGTACCGTTGGGCATAGAGCCGTAAAAACCGGGAATTACCGCATAAGGGCAGTGCGCCAACACGTCGTGAAGCACGGTGTTCGTCTTTTCGGAATCGAGAGTTCCGTCGTCCTTAAAGAAAATTACCTTCTTTGCGTCTATAAATTCAAAGCCGAGATAAGCGGCAAGAATTTTTGCGTTCAGATACTCACCTCTTGAAGCGACATAGTCACGTCCCGAGTTGTTAAGAACGGCAAGTCTTATCTTCTCGAAGGTCTCGCTGAGGTTTATATTGATATTAAGCTCGTTTACGATATAAGTATATCTTGAACAAATTTCGTCAAAGACCTCGCTTATATCCTTTTCCTCTACCGCAAGCTCATAGCACTTGTAGAGGAGGTCTGTTATCTTGTTATTGCTCGTCTTGCATTTTCCGGGAGCGGAAGCAACAACGTATCTTCTCTCCGGCTCGCTCTTTACAATATCGCGAACCTTGATAAAATGCTCGGGGTCAGCGAGAGAGCTGCCACCGAATTTCAAAACCTTAACACCCATTTTTATTCCTCTTTAAAAAATATTTTTTTAAAATTTGTTTCCTATTAAATGTATAATAATATATTTTACCACAAAATCCCCGCTTTTTTGCCGTTTTTTTGTGAATTTTTTCAAAATCGTCAATTTTAACTAAGTATTATATACCGCATATATCGGTTTTGTATATTTTAACGTCTCTTACATTTCAAATTTTGATTTATCGGTGCGTTTGAGGATATCATTGCCTGTTATTGTTTGGTGGTTTTACCTCATCCGCTTGCGGTGGATGAGGTACACTCTATAACAATTACTCAATCGCTTCCTTAAAAAGCAATCCATAAAAAACTTTTTTTGCAGCAGCTTTCTTTGCTTACTTTCTTTCCACGAAAGAAAGTAAGTAATTAAAAGACCGACAAATCGCAATTCAGCAAACGCCTGTCAGAACGGATATTCTTTTAATTTTGCGCCGTATGAGGAAAGCAATTTCTCTGCGTTTTCGAAGCCGAAGCAGATGTTTTCCTTACTGTGCGAGTCGCTTGACAGGATGAAGGAGCAATCCCTTTTTACCATTTCCTCAATGATATCCCCGTCGGGATAGGGGGTCGTTCTGTAGCCTCTTGAAATTGCGCCCGTGTTTACTTCGAATACTGTCTCATTGCCCAATTCATCAAGCGCCGAGCGCCATGCTTTTATATAGCGCGCATCCTTTTGGTCGGGAGACACGCCCCTGTCCTTGAACTTGGTAAGCAGGTCGAAATGCCCTATAATATCCGCGCGCCTTCCCTCTTTAAGACGGGCTACACATTCAAAATACGCCTCCGCATAGGAAGAAAGGTCGCCGCCAAATATATAGTTTACGGTTTTCTGCACGTCGGTCGCCGAGAGGTCTATAGGATAAAGCTCGCCCTTATGCTCAACATAATGCACTGAGCCTATTATATAGTCTATCCGCTCGTCCTCCTCATAGGGCGTAAAAAAGTCAAGCTCAATTCCGCAGAATATCTCTATCTGCCCCTCGTATTTCTCTTTTAAGCGCGAAAGCTCGGAAATATAGGCTTCCTTTCTTTCGGGCGGCAGATACAGGTCGGTTGTCTGAGGATCGCTATGCTCGGAGAAGCCTACAGTCTTTATTCCTCTTTCTATTGCAGACTTGACTATGCTTTCGCACGTGTCCTTGCCGTCGCTGTAAGGGCTGTGAATATGGAAATCCCGCAATATCATTTTGTCATTTTTTCCTGCTTCACCTTGTGGTCGATTACGTGACGGGAAGCAAGCTCGCGGTGTATGTCCTCAAGCGAAATGCCGGCCTCAACCATAAGCACCATTACGTGATACGCAAGGTCTGCAATTTCGTAGACTGTTTCCTTTTTGTCCTCTGCCTTAGCCGCAATTATTACCTCGGTGGACTCCTCGCCTATCTTCTTTAAGATCTTGTCAAGTCCCTTTTCAAAGAGATAAGTGGTATAAGAGCCTTCCTTCTTTTCCTCTTTTCTGCCCTTTATAAGCTCTAAAAGCTGCTCGTAGGAAAACTCGTGAAGTGTTTCGCTCTCGTAAACGGGCTTGGTAAAGCAGGAGTCCGTGCCTGTATGACATGCGGGTCCGTCCTTTTCCACTACTACCACAAGAGCGTCGTTATCGCAGTCTGCGGTGATAGAAACTATGTGCTGATAATTTCCGCTTGTCTCGCCCTTGAGCCAAAGCTCGTCTCTCGAACGGCTGTAGAAGCAGGTAAGC
>SVQV01000155.1 GCA_015065175.1 Oscillospiraceae bacterium
CAAAATCAAATTTCAGTCTGTAGGGCTTCTTTTCAAAATTATTCCATGTAGAATTACCTCTGCCTCTTATCTGCGCGGGATAATTTTTAAAATCCTCGCCGTCGCTTTTTTCAAGTGAAACGGTTGCGCTTATATAAAAGTCTCTTGAATTTATAGGCTCTCCGCCTTCTGTATTTATCAATATAGTCGGAGTCTGAGCCTTGGGCTTTGCCGTTGTAAGCGGCACAGGCTCTTGCGTTGTTACGTGAGGCACGGTGATCACCGGAACTTCTGTAGTCACGGGGGCTACCGTAGTTACCTGAGACTCTGTCGTTACAGGCATTTCGGCAGTCTGCACAGCTTCGGATGTAAAATTGTTTTTTTCCTTTTCCGCATCTGCGCAAGAAAACAAAAAGGTCAAACTCATTATGATACAAAAGATTGATAATACAAAACTCTTTTTCATAAAACATCCCTTTCAGATTTTTTGTGTAAGATCTCGTACTGTCGAATTATTTTATATAAATTATAACACATAGCTGCTTCTATTTCAATAGCATATGAAAAAATGCTTATCCGTCATATTATAAAAAAGAGATGCTATACAAAACAGCATCCCTTTTTGCTTATATTTATATCTGAATCTGACTTTTTTCAGTCTTTGCTTATTTTTCTCTGAATAAGCTTAACTGTCTCGACAACGGGAATAACGATGAGTCCGAGAGCTATAGCTATCAGATATTCACTGATGCCTACGCTTACGAAACCAAATGCGTCAGCTATAACGGATATCTCACATACAAGAGTTGTCGCAACAAGCGAGCCGATACCTGCCAGCCACAATACCTTGTTCTGAGAACCGAGAGTGAACATACTTCCGCGCTGAGAACGCATATTAAAGCTGTGGAATATCTCAGCCATAGACATTGTAAGGAATGCCATTGTCATACCGTGGTCGCCGTTTTCAGCACCCGCGCCGAGAATAAAATGACCGATAAAGTAGGAAACCAAGGTCACTGCAGAAACCATTATACCCTGATACAGAATGTCAATTCCCATACCGCCCGAGAAGATGCCCGATTTAGCGTCACGGGGCTTGCGGTGCATTATGTCGGGCTCGGCTTTTTCCATACCGAGAGCGAGCGCGGGGAAACAGTCGGTAACGAGATTTATCCAGAGAAGATGTACAGGCTCGAGAATAGTAAAGCCCATAAGAGTTGCCGCAAAGATAGACAAGACCTCACTCATATTAGAGCCGAGCAGGAACTGAATCGCCTTACGGATATTATCGTAAATGCGGCGGCCTTCCTCAACCGCTCCTACAATAGTCGCAAAGTTATCGTCGGTAAGCACCATATCAGCAACGTTCTTGGTAACGTCTGTACCCGTTATACCCATACCGACACCGATATCCGCGCTCTTGATAGAGGGAGCATCGTTAACGCCGTCTCCTGTCATAGCTGTAACATATCCCGCTTTACGCCAAGCGTTAACTATCCTCGTTTTATGCTCGGGCTGAACACGGGCGTATACGCTGATATTTCTGAATTCCTTTTCGAACTCCTCGTCTGTCATATCATTCAGCTTTGAGCCTGTAATAGCGTATGTGTCTTCTGTAATGATGCCAAGCTCTTTGGCGATAGCAACCGCTGTATCGACATGGTCGCCTGTTATCATGATAGGACGTATACCCGCGCTTCTGCACTGTACTATAGCATCCTTTACCTCGGGGCGAACGGGGTCTATCATACCGCAAAGTCCCATAAAGCAAAGCTCTGTTTCAAGATGCTCGGCTTCATAGTCGGCAGGCTGATCCTTCCACGCCTTTGTCGCGCAAGCAAGCACGCGGAGAGCCTTGTCTGCCATATCCTTGTTTGCTTTAAGAATAGACTGCTTATACTCCTCGGTCATAGGAACGGGTTTGCCGTCCTTCAAATACTGTGTACATTTTCCTATGATAACGTCGGGCGCACCCTTTGTGTACTGCACATACTCACCGTCTGAGACGTGAACGGTAGACATCATTTTTCTGCCCGAATCAAAGGGAGCCTCTCCCGAACGGGGATATTTGTTTTTGAGATCGTACTTCTTCATGCCGAGCTTATCTGCCCATGCGACAAGAGCGGCTTCGGTAGGCTCACCTGTTACGTTTCCGTCGGCATCTATTTCGGCATCGCAGCACAGAGCCATTGCGGAAGCGATCTGCTCCTGATCTTCACCGAAATAGTCTACAACAGTCATCTTGTTCTGTGTCAGAGTTCCTGTCTTATCGGAGCAGATGATCTGCGCGCATCCGAGCGTTTCAACTGCTGTCAGACGGCGAATGATAGCGTTTCTCTTGGACATATTTGTAACGCCAATCGAAAGAACGACGGTAACAACAGCGGCAAGCCCCTCTGGGATTGCGGCAACCGCCAAGGAAACGGCAACCATAAATGAAGGAAGAATAGTATCCTTAAAGCTGAAATTGCCCGCACGGATAAGCTGCACGGCAAATACAACGATACATATACCCAAAACGAGCCAGGTAAGGACCTTTGAAAGCTGATTGAGCTTTCTCTGCAAGGGAGTTTCTCCGTCCTGCGCCTGCTGAAGCGCACCTGCTATCTTGCCCATTTCGGTGTCCATTCCGGTAGCGGTTACGACCGCAACGCCGCGTCCGTAAACGACTGTACTGCCCATATAGAGCATATTTTTACGGTCTCCGAGAGGAACGTCCTTCTCTCCGTCCTTGAGATTGATTATATCAATGAATTTGGTAACGGGAACCGACTCACCTGTAAGCGCCGCTTCCTCTACCTTCAAGCTTGCGTTTTCAAGGATTCTCGCATCTGCGGGAACGGCATCGCCTGCTTCGAGAAGAATAACATCACCGACAACCAGGTCTTCGCTGTGAATTATCTGAACCTTGCCGTCACGCAACACCTTAGAGGTTGCCGCAGACATTTCCTGTAGTGCTTCAATGGCTTTTTCCGCCTTGCTTTCCTGATAAACACCGAGAACGGCGTTTATTATAACGACTGCAAGAATGATGATAACATCGGCAAAGCTTTCGTTTTCCACTACGGCGAGAACCCCGCTGATGAGAGCCGCAACGAGCAGAATTATGATCATAGGGTCGGCAAGCTGCTCAAGGAAACGTATTACCAATGACTTCCCTTTTGCCGCCGCCAGCTTGTTCTTGCCGTTGGCTTCCAAGCGCTTTTCAGCCTCGGCAGACGACAAGCCGTCCTTCGTGCTTTGAAGCTCATTCAAAACCTTTTCGTGATCTTCGCAATAAAATTTCACTTTTTGTTCCTCCAAATTATTTTTATACAAAGGTAATTATATCCAAAAACGAAAAACTTGTCAAGGGGCTGAATATATCTTAACTGTATTTTAACCGGCTTGACATATTTTAATGATAAAAATTAGATTGAATATTTAAGGGGCTGTCGCAAAAATAATTGCGACAGCCCCAATGAATTGCAAACTCGCGTTTGCGTAAATTGAAAGCTTTGCTTTCGTGAATTGCCTACGGCATGAATTGTGCCTTACGTCACATTGGTTGCAATTCAATTCATGGAGCGAAGCGAGAAATCATGGCGAAGCCAATTCATGATGCGTCAGCATCAATTCATTTACAGAAAACAAACAGAGCAAGAATACGTGATCCCGAGTTTGTTTTCAAATGCCATATGCGCTCCTTTCGAAAATATGTATTACTATTTATATTATACCATAAAAAAAGACAAATTTCAGGTAATAGTAATATAAGTTTAAAAAGCGATCTGCAAAAGTTATCACAGACCGCTTATGGCACCCGCAACAGGAATCGAACCTGTAACTAACCCTTAGGAGTAGCCCCGATACGACATCGGGAAGTGACATCTAATGCTAAAAAATGCTTGGAAATACAGGGTTTTTCAGCATTTCAAATCCCATCTGATACTACGCTGTGATAGCTAATTCA
>SVQV01000156.1 GCA_015065175.1 Oscillospiraceae bacterium
TAAGCAAATCAGAAAAACAGTAAACACATCGCTTATAACCGCACTCGTGTTAGGATCTGTGATCGCAGCAATCGGATTTATTTTTGCGGGTACATTCTTAAAACTTACCGATTGTCCAGATGAGTGCTTTAAAGGGGCAGTCATATATACACGTATATATCTTTTAGCTGCACCCGCAATTCTTCTGTATAATTACGGTTCTGCCGTCCTTGTATCTTCCGGAGACACCCAAAGACCTCTATATTATATTTTAGCAGGTGGAGTCTTGAATATTGTCCTTAACATTGTTTTGTGCCTTTTGATGGAACAAAAAGTAGCAGCAGTTGCTATCGCTACAATAGCCTCTCAAATACTCGGCGCTGTACTTGTTATGATCAGGCTTTGTAAAATGGACGGATATTGCAAAGTTATTATTAAAGACCTTAAAGGAAGCTGGACCGCATTTTTTAAGATAATTAAATTGGGAATTCCGATTTGCTTACATCAATGCTTGTATCCTCTTGCAAATCTTCAGATACAGTCGGCAATAAATTCATACGGAATAGCTGCAATAGCAGGGAACAGCGCCTCAACAACAATAGAAGGACTAAAAACTTCACTTTACGGAAGCTTTGGACAGACCGCAGCTGTGTTTATAGGACAAAACCTTGGCGCGGCAAAGCCTGAGCGAGTCAAAAAGTGCTTCAAGATCTGCTTCATTATTTCTGTGGCTGCAGCCGCTATCATCGGTGCTTTTGTGTTTTTGACAGGTCGATTTTGGTTATCTCTTATTTTGAAAAATGATACAAAAGCGATAGATTACGGAATTATAAGAATGTTCTTTATTGTTCTGTTTGGCTTTGTAAGTGCTGCAAACACAATTCTCGCAAATACTATACAAACCTACGGTTACACTGCTTTTTCCGCGGCCAATTCCATTTTCGGAGTGCTTGTTTTCAGAATTTTGTGGATGAAATTTATATATCCTTATTGGACATCATTTACATCCCTTATGGCTTGCTTCCTGGCTTCCTGGGTAATAACACTTATAATAAATATAATTGGATATTTAATTGTAATTTTCAAATATAAAAAAGGTAAAGGAAAAAACTTTTAATAGAAATCCCGTCGATGAATCTTCTCCATCGACGGGATCTTTCAAACTATAAGATATTTAACATCAGCAAGGGAATCCTTACTGTCAAAAGGCATCTGTTTTATGCCGTTTTCTGCAGCAAGATCTGACGGATCTATCGAGTAACGCTTAGCGAGGTCCCAAAGTGTGTCTTCTGCAGAAGGATACGCTACCGTGAAAGCTGCTTTAATTGACTTTTCCGTCTCGTCATCGTCGCCAAAGCTTGCTTCCGATACCAAAACTGTTGGAACTTCACCGAAAGCAGTAAGAGATGCCGTCATATCCGCGCTGAACGCCATATTTTCGCCCTCTTTTCTGACGCGACAGGAATTAACACAAACATTTGCGGAAAATCCTACAGGCTTTTCTTCACCGGAGGAAAGCTCGCATCGGAAAGGGAACTCCGTTTCACGTGCGGAATACTCTCCATCGGACATATAGAGCGTATTATATTTACATTTTCCAAGCAATACGTATCTGTCATTTTCAAGTGCAACAGACTCGGGCAATGCAATTACTTGGCTATCGATCACCTGAGCATTTTCGGGAAGTCCGTCTATTTCTGCTGATCCGTCGTGAGAAAAATTGAAGCTTCCTGAAACTAAAGATGAAGGGATCAAGATTTCTTCATTAAGATTTTCGCATTTACAAGCGGTTGAAAAAATATCAGCCGTATATTGCGTAGGAACCTCTTTTTGCGCCTCTGTAGCTACGCTTAAATGTATTCTGCAAACAGCATCGTTTTCGGTACGGTCAAGCGATATATCGGATATTTTTCCGTAACCTCTGCATTTCCAGCCATCTCCATCAAGCTCTGCGGGAACCGTTGCCTCAAAAGGAATTTTACGCTCCGTTATTGAAGGAACACCGTCTTTTGAGATAATAAGCTTCAAATTAACGTTTCCGCGAGCGTTTATTCCATCTGATGAAGGCATAAGATCAGTTATTATAACACTTCCATCGCAAGATACCGCGCGAACTCCTTCGGGTAGCGGAATTGTTTCTTCAAGCTCAACCGTATCGTCAATACCTCTTTTTAATACGCAAGAATGGATCGATCGGACAAGACGCTTTATCGTATCTTCCTCAGCATTTCCGTAAATATCCGCATCCGTATTCATCTCACCGTAAGCTTTTATTGAATGAGAAAGTCTGCAACGAATATTAAGCTTGCGAGGTGCCGTGACACGCCCAACAACATTTTCGGGTACTATATCGTCAAAAGCTTCAAAATCACCGTCAAGATCCGCTTTTGTGTCAGTATCGTATTCAGCGGATACCTCGAAAGGAGAGAACAGCTCAGCGCAAGCAAGTTCACCGTCACTCGTAACGTAAAGGACCGACCAATTTACATTTCCCGAAAATTCGGAGAGAGAGGAGCTTATATATCTTGCGGGAATCTGAATGTGAGGTGTTATGCGAAGCAAACGTCTGATCTCGGGAAGATAATCCGGAAGGGTAAAATCCTCCGATAGATCGGAAATGACGGTTTTATTGCATACAGGTATCTGTATTTTCGACTGCTTGGGCGCGAATACGATCTCGTCAATATTAGAGATGCCGCCAATAGTTTTTTCCATAAAAAATGTTCTCCTTGAATAAACTTTATTTTTTCAATAAAGTCTATGCGGAGAACATTTTAAATATTACTTAATTTTGTGAGCAATAAGCGCCCCTTTGTATTCATCAAGGAAATGCTCTGCGTTTTTGGTGAATCTGGCAGCAACGGAGTCTCCCTTAAAGGCAAAAACAGCGCTCATATTTCCAAAATACCTGTCAATTATCTGAACGTACAAAAGAAGCTTTTTGTCTTCTGTCCACGCAAGTGAAACGGCATCGTTATACATAAATCCATTTGTCGTCGGAACCGTTCCGCGCTCATTTGAATATCCGAGCTGGGGAAATTTTCCGAATACGTTGTGATTCACGCCGAAAGGAATGACTTTTTCGCCTTGCTCGTTAACGTAACAAAATTCACCCATTTTCGCGTCGTTGAATTTAAAAGTAAATTCCTTGATTCCCATAGGATTTTCTTCGCAAATATATTTCGTTCCGTTAAGCTCTTCGCGGAAAGGTGAATCGGCAGAACCTTTTACCGCGCGAAGCTTAAGATCCTTTGTGATTTTTGCGTAACGCTTTCTTGCGGCTTTATTCTCGGGCAGAGGAGAGTCCTTCATTTCATCTACTATAAGATCAATAATAGCTCCCGCAATAATCTCTCTTATGTGAGGATTACCTTGGTTGTCGGACATATAAGTAATAACGAGATCCTTTTCAGGGAAGCAATAGGTCATCTGGTGTCCCATTCCCACAAAAGCGAATCCGTTTCTTTCCGTACACCATATTTGGTATCCGTAGCCTTGATAATAAACTCCGTAATGCGCGTTCTCGCGATTGTCAACTACCTTTGACGTAGCCTCGCGAAGATACTTTTCGTTCATAAGACGCTCGCCATCCCAAAGTCCGTAATTCATAACAAGATGACCGAAAGACGCCATATCACGGAGAGTACAAAGCATAGCGGAATCTCCCCAAGAATCTCCGTTTGGAGCTTCAAGCATAGTTGCTGTCTTGAAGGTTCCCATACGGTCAAAAAGCTTTTCTTTCATATAATCAAGAAGCTTTTTTCCCGACAGCTTTTCAACCAACGAACAAAGAACCTGAGAGCCCGTACTGTCGTAATCAAAATACGTACCTGACGGACGGGTTGGACCTTCATCGTTAAAATAGAAATGAGTTCTGTCGGGATCGCCTGCTGTAAACCAACTGCGCTTAAG
>SVQV01000157.1 GCA_015065175.1 Oscillospiraceae bacterium
TGGTTAAATATTTTGAATTATACTACAACTCTAATCGAATTCATTCGGGTATTGGCTATCTTACACCGAATGAATGTTTTGAAAAATTAACTCTTTAATTTGTCTACTTATCTTGACAAGTTTCATTAAGGTTGAAATCCGCTTGCGGATTTCCTCATTTTATTTCGATTTTCAATTTTCGCAAGGCTAACAGTTGACAAACCGAGTAAAATGTAGTAAAATAATACAGATGTAAAAAATTTTAACGCAGTACATACGGAGGATGAAATGGAACAGTCTAAAAAACAGTTTTTGGAAAAAAAGGCAAATGATATCCGCATAGGTATCATAGAAGGCGTTTATAATGCGGGATGCGGACATCCCGGCGGCTCGCTTTCTATTGCCGACATTATGGCTTATCTTTATTTTGAAAAGATGAATATTGACGAGAAGAATCCGAAGTGGGATAAGAGAGACCGCTTTGTGCTTTCAAAGGGACACACCGCTCCCGCGCTCTATGCTACACTTGCGGAGAGAGGATTTTTCCCTGTCGAAGAATTAAAGACTCTGCGTAAGACCGAGAGCCGCTTGCAGGGACATCCCGATATGAAGGGTGTTCCCGGTGTAGATATGTCTACAGGCTCACTCGGCTTGGGAATTTCCGCTGCTTGCGGAATGGCACTGTCCGCAAAGATCTCGGGCGACAGCTACAGAGTATATACTGTTGTCGGAGACGGAGAGAGCGAGGAAGGACAGGTATGGGAGGCGGCAATGTTCGCAGCTCATTATAAGTTAGATAACCTCTGCATGCTCCTCGACTGGAACGGACTCCAGATAGACGGTCCTATTACCGAGGTAATGAACCCCACCCCCTATGACGAGAAATTCAAGGCATTCGGCTGGAATGTTATCATGATAGACGGACATAACTTTGACGAGATAGAAAGCGCCTTGAATGCGGCAGAAGCGTGCAAGGGCAAGCCTACCGCTGTTATTTGCCGTACTGTAAAGGGCAAGGGCGTATCCTATATGGAAAACGCTGTAGAATGGCACGGCGCCGCTCCTAAGGAAGAGCAGTACAAGATTGCCATTGAAGAACTGACAAGAGCGAATGCCTGAGGAGGAATGGAAAATGGAAAAGATAGCTACACGTGAAGGCTACGGCAAGGCACTTGCTGAGCTTGGCGAAAAATATGATTTCGTTGTTATGGACGCTGACTTGGCGGCGGCAACAAAGACAGGCGTATTCAAGAAAAAATTCCCCGAAAGATTTTTCGACTGCGGAATTGCGGAAGGAAATATGATGGGCGTTGCGGCAGGTATTGCGGCAACAGGTAAGATCCCCTTCGTTTCGAGCTTCGCTATGTTTGCGGCAGGTCGTGCATACGAGCAGGTAAGAAATATTATAGGTTATCCTCACCTTAATGTAAAAATAGGCGCAACTCATGCGGGTATCACCGTCGGCGAGGACGGCGCGACACATCAGTGTAACGAGGATATTGCGCTTATGCGTACTATCCCCGGCATGACTATCATCAACCCCGCAGACGCTAACGAGGCGAAGGCGGCAGTTGAGGCGGCTATAAACTTTGAAGGTCCCGTTTACCTCCGTTTCGGACGCTTTGCGGTACCGAATATGACTGCTGAAATGCCCGACTATAAGTTCGAGCTTGGAAAGGGCGTTGTATATAAAGAGGGCAAGGACGTGACTATAACCGCAACAGGATTTATGGTACACCTTGCGCTTGAAGCGGCTGAAATGCTTGAAAAAGAAGGAATTTCGGCAAAGGTCGTAAATATACATACAATAAAACCGCTTGATACAGAGCTTCTTACGAAGTGCGCGCAAGAGACAGGAGCAGTGGTCACTGCCGAGGAACATAGCGTTATAGGCGGCTTCGGCGCGGCAGTTTGTGAAGCGCTCTGCGAGAGCTGCCCCGTACCCGTTGTCCGTGTAGGCGTAAACGACAGCTACGGCAGAAGCGGAAAGGTTCCCGAATTGCTCGAAATTTACGGTCTCACCGCTCAGAATATCGCAGACAGCGCAAAGCGCGCTATCTCGATGAAGAAGTAATTTTTCACTACAAATAAAAAGGTGCTGAGTCAACGCTTCAAGCAAGCTATGACCCAGCACTTTTATTATAATGTTTTTTCCATACACAACACGATGGGGGACGGGGAAGGGACCTCTTTGTATCCCATTTTGAGATAAAACTTTATTGCATGCTCGCTCTTGACGTACACGTCAAAGCGGAGCTTTGTCTTGTTTGCCTGTCGGCACAGTTCTTCAATATATTTTATGCACGCAGAGCCGACACCCGATTTCATAATGCTTGGATGTACGGCAAATTTGCTCAGATACATTGCGTTTACGTCGGGAGACGCTTCAAAGACGTGAATAGTTTTGTCGGACAGCGTAAATGTCGCAATAAAGTCATTTTCGGCTTTTACGAGATATACCTGCTTGTTTTCGGTGTCCTCCGCTATTTTGTCCCTGCCGTAGGGGGTCGCCCAATGCGTAAGAGAAAATTTTTCCAGCATATAAGCTCCTGCCGCCGCCAGAATAGAATATACCTTTTCAATCAGCTCAAAATTACCGCTTTCTACTCTTATAAATTCCATTATACCACCGCCGATAAGTTTTTATATGTATATTGTATCACATTCTTGCGCCGAAGTCAATTCTCAAATCATATCAATGAGTCTTTTTACTTCAGCTATTACCTGAGATTCAAGCTCCGGCGTGAAGTGCGAGGATTTTGCTTCGTATCCGCCCTGCGCGAATGCTTCGGCTGACGGCAGATAGCCTTGACTTCCGTTTGTCAATACGAAGGTAAGCGCAAATTTTCCGTTTGCCGCATCTCTTACAGCCGCGCCGTATTCGGTAAACGCTTCTCCCGCAAAGCCTGCTATTATAACCTCGCCTATGCCGATGACGGTAACGGGAATAGGACGGTATATTGTCATGGATTCTCTTATATTTATTATGCGGCGCGCATACGCCATTTCTTCAATAGTGGGATTGTAGCCGAGAGTTTTTTCGGCGCGGGCCTTTTCGAAGGCTACAGCTTCCTCGTATTTTTCCTCACCCTCGGTGTTGCTCTTGTTGTATATTACACTGACAGAAGCAAAGAGCTTGTCCGCTCTTCTTTCGGTAGTTTTATCCCATATTTCTGCTACCGCATCTGCAACGATGCGTCCCATGCATCGGCTATGCTCATAGCCTGTTTTTGTTCCCTTTATGTAATCAAGGTGATTCGAGTCTCCCTGTGCGCCCGTGAAGAAGATACAATTTACATCACTGTTGTCACCTTCGACAAAGCGTCGGGTAAAGCCGGGCCAGTCGGCAGACGCCTTGTAGCCTGCGACAACATCGGGATGAGTTGAAAAGTTTACAAGAGCTATATCCTTTGCGTCCTTGCGCTTGAAACGCAAGAGACGGACGGTGTTATCCGCCTCGGCAAGACGGGAGACGATGTGCGGAACTTCATTTGCCTGAGGATTTGTCACAGCTCTGCCGTCGTCAAGCATATATCTGCGAACAAAGGCGATAGGCTCTGCCGTTTCCTTTTCTCCGCTTGAAAGCACCGAGTCCTTCATATCGTCTATAGCCATCTGCGCTACGTCAACGAATTTAGTGTAAAGCAGCTCTATATAAGCGGCGGGCTGACGGTCAGGCACCGCTTTGTCATCGAGTCTCAATGTAGTATGCTGATGGATAGCGTGAAGAAGCACGCATTCCTCGGGGAGCGCAAGTCTCTCAAACATCTTTTTCTTTATATACTTTACGTCCGCCATAGCTATTCCTATAATATCGGCGGCTATCATAACCACAGTCTTTTCTCCGTCATT
>SVQV01000031.1 GCA_015065175.1 Oscillospiraceae bacterium
CGGGGTGAACCGTTTAGTCACCTGACGGTATGAGTTTGCTATAATCGCGGCTTGGTTTGTTGGTTCGGATTGTGGCTTGACCACATCTTTGACCATCTACGGCTTCGGACTACGTGGAAACAGTGCTTACAAGAGCATCGGAAAGCATCGTTTTTGGACTAAAAAGCATCAAAAAGTCAACAAAAGTAGTCAAAAAACGATGGCGTATTTGTTCGGGACCAAGAGGCCGCTGGTTCGAATCCAGTCACTCGGACCAAAAATAAAAAGAGCCCTTGTGGCTCTTTTTATTTTTGCTTTTAAAGGCAGGGAACGAACAGCGGCTTCTTAGGTTCCGAACCAATTCGGGAGCAAGGGTTAGCGAATGGAAAAAGATTGATAATCTTTTTCCGTGAGCGGTCTGCCTCAAGCAAGGAGAAATGAAGCAAGGCTATGCCTTGCGCACAATTCGACTATGCGACGGCAGCGGGTAGCGCTGGTTCGAATCCCGTCACTCGGACCATAAAGAAACCATAATATTGATACGAAAAATATCGGTATTGTGGCCTTTTTATTGCCAAAATGGGGGTGTTTTGCCCTTTTTCATAGGTTTTGCACCAAAAATTGAGGCTCGCTGGGATGGTTTCGCCCTTGCAAGCCTTTTTTGTTTTTAGCCGTAAAATATAAATCGTTCACTTTATACCCCTTTCGTTCAATTTATGGGGTATCGCTCAATTATTGATTTTTATAAAAAATCTATTTTTATACTCAAAACTATTGAAATATTCTCTAAAAAGGTGTATAATAAGTATGCGAAACAAAATCGAATAAAGTAGAACTTGGGGTATTTTTATCTTTTTAGGGATATTATACTCTTTTTTCGGCAACCATAATGATATGAATTTGGTAAAATCGCAGATTCCACTCATTATGGTTTACGAGATTATATCCCGTTCTATTTTTGATTTTGTTTCGCGACAATCGGAGTTTGCGTTTTTCGGTGCGGTTAACTTCGGTTGCCGCACTTTTTATTTTAGGAGGCAAATATTATGGGGTAATAATTTATGGTTTAGCAAAAAACAACAAATTTAACAATAAAACTTAGGAGAAATCTTTATGAATAAACCAAATCTATCAAGTATTGAATCTTTACTGTCAACAGGGAACAAGTTTGCTTTAACAGAAACTCAATATCATAAGGAAACTAGTGCTACAATGCCAAAAAACTTTTACTATCTGAAAAACAATTCAGCAGTTGCTAAATTGGCTAAACGCTACGGCTTTAAAATTGAACTTCAAGAAAAAACAATTTTATTTGAAAAGGAGGATAAATAAATGGATACAGTATTAAAAGAAGGTTCTATAACGAAAAAGGCGAAAACGATAATTTTAGACATTACAAAGGTTGCTGTTTTTTTGGGAGTAATATTTCTTGTTATCAATATTTCTTTTTATTACGCTGATTCAAATAAATATATATATAACCGTTACTTAGGCGATATCGATATTGCATATGCACCTAAATTATTGGGCAAAAGTGATTTTTCACTTCGTTACTACATAAATTTTTGGGGATTTCCATATGTTTATATTGGACTTTCTTTTTGGGTTGTAGCTATATGTTTTTGGTTTACTTTTCTTATGATGAAAAAAATGCAAATAACTATAACAGATAAACGCGTGCGTGGAAAAACATATTTTGGGCGTAGTGTGGATTTGCCTATGGATAGCATTTCTGCCGTAGGTTCTAGTTGGTTTAACGGTATAGCTGTTTCTACGTCATCAGGAAAAGTTTCTTTTTTATTTATAGAAAACTCAAAAGGAATTCGTGAATTACTTTGTCAATTATTGATAGATAGACAAGGAAAAACACAAAGTGTCATTCCTGATAAAAGTAATGCTGATGAATTAAAAAAATATAAAGAATTATTTGACAGTGGTATTATTACACAAGAAGAATTTGACGCAAAGAAAAAACAACTTTTGAACTTATAATCATGAAAAATAGTGATGATGAAAAATAGGTGCAAACCATAGAAGAAAAATACACCCATAATACTAAAATTTGCCCCCATTGTAAAATGGTATCAAAATTTAGATTACTCACAAAAATAAAAAGAGCCCTTGGCGCACCTGCGATAAAGCAGGTGCGCCAACTCTATTCGCCTTCGGCGAGTGATATGCACTTCGTGCGTGATATTGCCTTCGGCAGTGATATGCGCTACGCGCGTTTGAAGTTACAAAGGCGAATAGAATATCACTGCGACCCACGGGCGCAATATCACTTTTGCAAAGCAAAAATATCACGCCGAGCCGTGCGAGGCATATCACTAAAAAGTCTTTACCGCCCGACAGTACACATAAAAGGTGCAACATACTAACCTAAACGGGCAAGGCGTGTGAAAAGGAGTACTAACGAATTTGTTCGTACTCCTTTTGTTGTAGGGTGGAGGTTTATCTCACGCCGCTTACTTTGCCTATACTAATCGGCAGTGGGCAGCGCTTGTTTTGCATAGATGTTATAGCGGGATAGCTCAAACGTAAACTAATGCATTTGAGCTATCCCGTGATTTTTTATATTACTCCCAGCTGACAGGGGAGACGAATTCGAAGGCGGCGCTTTCGCCTGCTATGATGTATTCGAGCGTGGCTGTTTTCTGTACGTTTTCAAGGATAAATTCCGAAAGTCCCGTGCCGCTCGGCTCGAGCTTTCCGACCACGGCGCCGTCAAAGACGATATAGAAGACGAAGTTGCCCTCACTGATATTGAAGTCGCTGAGAATTACGTGGATGTCAGAGCCACCAAAAAGCGTTGCGGTGTAGAGTCGGTATACGCCTGTAAATTTGTCGGATGAATACCTTACGCCGTCCGAGAACGCCACAGAGCCGAGGTCAAGGCGAAGCTCGCTTTTGCTCACTGCACCGCGTGAGCCGAGCTTCAATTCAATTACGTCCTGTTCTGTAATTTGTTGTAAAGAATAGTTGTCGGCACCGTTTGTGTCAACAATGTGATCGGGGCGGGGGCTTGCCGCAAGCCAGACGATCACAACCGTCGCAAGAATTGCGGCAAATATGCCCCACAGAATGTTTTTGATTTTTAGCTTCATATACCCTCCTTGCCGAGAAACAAACAGCCTGTATTGCTTTGGGCTTCTTTATTCGTTATAGCTTTTTCTTCTTGTCAATAATGTAGAATGCCGCAAGCGTACCGCATCCGCAGAATGCTACGCCCGAAATAACGCAAACGGTGATGATAAATACACGAAGCTCAGCGTTTTCGCTTTCAAGCGCATCGGTTCTTTGCTTTACATAGTCAAGCTCGGCGGAAACGGCATCAATAGCCGCTTGGAGAGCAGTCTCGGCTTCTTCTATCTCCGCGCTGAGCTGCTTTTTGTTTTCGGTGTCGGCGGCTTCAAGAGCCGACTTTGCGGCTGCGAGCGCACCGTTAAGAGCCGAGAGCTTGCCGTCAAGCTCGGTATCTCCGTCGGCAATAGCTCGGTCAAGCTCGGTCTTTGCGTCATCAAGAGTTTTTTGAAGAGCCTTTATTGCCGCATCGAGTGTTTCTTCTGCCTTTTCGATCATTACGGTAAGCTCTGCCTTGTTATCGACGTCTGCCTTTTTAAGAGCTTCCTCTAACTCGACGAGAGCTTCGTTATCGTAGCTGTAAATGACCGACGCCTCTGCTTGCGCTATCAGATCGTTAAGCTTTGTGACTGCGTCGGCAAGCGCCTTGGCGTTCAGCTTGTTGCTCTCCGCTAAGGCTTGATTCAACTCCTCAACAGATGCGTCAAGCTCTGTTTTCAGTGAGGAAAGATCCTGTTCGTTCTGCGTTACACGGTTGTCAAGCGCGGTCAGCGTAGAGGACAGGGAGGAAATGCTTTGGGAGAGCGCCGTATTCTGCGCCGCTATGTCGGTCTGAAGCGAGCTGAGCGTGCTTTGTAAAGCGGATATAGCGTTGCTGTTAGCGCCGATGCTTCCTTCGTTGGCTTCAAGGCGGATCGTCAGATCATTTATCAACGCGTCAAGAATATCTATCTCTGCCTGCACGTCTGTCTTGGTAGATAGCGTTGTCAGGATATCGTTGATGTCCTTGAGCGTATCATTTATCGCATTGATGTCTCCGCCGTTTTTGTCGGTCTGCGCTTTAAGAGCCGCGTATTTTGCCGCCAGCTCTGCTTCGAGACTGTCAATATCCGCCTCCGCCGTATCTACACGGCCCTCAAGAGTGTCAAGCGAGTCGGAAAGAGCGGAGAGAGAGGTATCAAGCGAGGAAATTAACCCTGCAAGTCTGCCGTCCTCCGAGGAGAGTGCCGACAGATTATTTTTTATGTTATCCACGGTATCGGTAAGGTTGTCTACGGTGTTGTTCAGATCTGCGATATCGCCTGAATTTTTGGAAACATCGCTCTGAATTGCGGGTACGGTCTCGTTGTTAAGCTTGTTGATAGCCGAATTGACGGCGACAAGAGCATCTGCCAGATCGTCGGTCAGCTCGTCGTGGGTGACGTATGTAGTATCCAGCGAGTCAAGAGCAAGATCGACCTCTGCCAACGCCTGCTTCAGCTCAGCAACAGTCGCAGTGTTTGAGTCTACAAGCGCCTCAAGGGCTGAGACTGCCGTGTTAAGCTTATTTATTTCCTCTTTCATCGCCTCTGCCGTGATCTTTTTGTACAGATACATACAGTCGAAGGCAATGCGAAATTTATCGCTGTCCTTATGCTCGATAATTACAGTAACTGTTTCACCCGCATAGGGAGTCAGGTCAATAATTACCTCTGTCCAGCTTGCGGGAGATACCTCGGCGCCACGGGACCAGGTGTTGGTTTCGCCGCCGTCTAAGGAAATGTGAACGTTGTAACTGTCGGGATAAAGTTCATCCACTGCCCGAACCATAAAGGAAAGGAGATATTCGCCCGAGGAATCCAGGTCAAAGGATGGGAGCTTCAACAGATGGTGGGTGTCGAGAACACCGATTGAGTTGATGTAGGAGGAAGAAACGCAACCGTAACCGTATTTGCAAATATGGTTCATTTTTTCTTCGAGTTCGCAGGTCCAGCTGTAGCCGTCTCCGTCAACGTTCACCGGGGTAATGTCCTCGGGGATAGAGCCGTCGTCAAAGGTCTCGGACCATATGATCTCGTATCCTTCCTTTTCGTGGAAATGCGGATCAAGCACAAATATTGCGGAGACGATCACATCACTCTCGGGCATGATAAAGCGGTTATTTTCGTCAACTGTAACGGGGTCGCCGTTCTTGTCGAAGACGGTGACGGTATCAAGCTCGAAGCCCTCATCGGGTGTGACTGTAAGTGTCACTGTCTCGCCCTTGGCTGCATCGGTTGGGCTTGCGGTCACGGTGCCGTTTGTGACGGCGCTGTCCACTGTAACTGAGTAGATGTTGGGAAGCTCGCGCACGGTATAGGTCTTTCCTGCCGTAAGTGTGGTCTGCGCTGTGCCGCTTTCGTCCATAAGCCCGTAATTTCCGGGAAGCTTTATCGTGCTGTCGGAAACGGTCACGCTTGCGCCCGCAGCGTTAAGTATCGACAGTCCCGCGGGGTTCGGATGACCCGACAGATCGAGGAGACCTGATGCGTAGGAAAAGCTCCATTTGCCGCTTTCAATGACACCGCCTGTCACTGTGACCGAGCTGCCGTATGCGCTGATCGCAATAGTGTTGGCAGTCTTTATCACGCCGCCCGAAACCGTAAGCGAGGACGAGGTCTTACTGCCGCCATAGGACAAAGAGATCGCATCCTGCTCTCCGAGATTCTCTATTGTTCCGCCTGCGACCTCCAGCTTTGCGGAGCCGACAAGCACTATTGTATCATATGCGCCATCGGTGGATCTAATGGCACCGCCTCCCGCCGTGTCGATGATCCTGACATCGGCAGTGCCGCCAATAAAGAGCCTTGCGGAAGAAAATGCCAGGGTCTTGCCGTTAAGGTCAAGAGTGAAGCTGCCGCTGTCGACACGAATTTCGAAAAGAGACATAAAATTGTTCAAGAGCTTAAGCTCGGAGCCTTGCGACTGCGAAGCTGCCTCAAACGCTTCTGCAAGGTTTGTGTAATTCGTTGTGCCGCTCGTATCGGTTACAGATGCGATGTAGGCAGAGGATGCCTGCTTTAAGCCGACGCCATAGAGTTGGTTTTCCGCCAGTGCGGACTGCGCCGCATTGGCTTGGTCCAGCATGGTGTAACCCTCGGGAAGCTTTACCGTGCTGTCGGAAACGGTCACGCTTGCGCCCGTACCGTTATAAACCATGATTCCCGTAGGATCCGAATGTCCCGAGAGGTCTATGACGCCTTTTTCGTAGTAAATATCAGAGCTTGTGTTCTCAAAGGAGCCGCCTGTCACTGTGACCGAGCTGCCGTTTGCCTTGATTGCCGCGGCATTGCTTGCCTGTATCACGCCGCCCGAAACCGTAAGCTCGGTTGATGATGTACCGCCGTTTGAGGACATATTGATCACTTCCGCGTTGCGGACATTTTGGAGCGTTCCGCCTGCTATCTCCAGCCTTGCGGAGCCGTAAAGCCCTATTGTCGGATATCCCTCACCTGCGCTTTTCAGTACACCGCCCTCTGTGTCGGTGATCTTAATATCGGCTGTACCGCCGATGTACAGAACCGAAGAAGAGCTTCCCCAGGAGCAGCCGTTCAGGTTCAGAGTGAATTTTCCGCTTTCGACAGTGATGTAGGTATCTAATACCAAGTCAGATCTCAGCTTCAGCTCGGAGTTTTCTGCCTGCGCGGCTGCCGCAAATGCGGATTCGAGCTTGCTGTAGTACAGCGTATCCGTCGAGGTGATGACAGAGGCTACGCCCGAGGGAGTCGTTGAGCCTTTCAATTTAAATGTTGCCGTAATAGTGACGTTCGATGCGGGCATGGTGAAGGTGTATGCGCCAGCTACCTGTCCCGGAGCGGTCGGAATAGAATTTAATCCGTCGGAAACGGTAACGGTATTGATTGCGTAATCTGCTTTGGGGGTTACCATAAAGGTGACGGTAGAGCCTGCCGTCATTGTTGGGGGCACCGCCACGCTGCCGTTCTCGATAGAGCTGTCAAGCGTGATGCTGTACGGCGTATCTGCCGCGCTCGCTGTGAGCGAAAAAGCGCCGAGCATTGCAAGCAGTATTACGGCGCTCAGAAATATACCGATAATTTTTGTTGTTTTAGTTTTCATTTTGTCTCCTCCTGACAGGTTTTATATGCGTTTCGAATTGTTTTCTTCATTAGTATATAATATATCGTCTATTCGCTTGCCCTCCTGTTTTTCGGGCATTTGCAGATGCCGAACCAGTCCTTTCCGCGCTCGAAGTGTCGGCATTCGGCGCAGGTGGTGTTGGGTGTGCGCTTCTCCTGCCCCTCATAGCTTTTGCAGGCATCCTGCATCACCGTCACGAACGGATATCCGTCATCCGTGTAGACAGGCGCTTTTGTAAAATCGGGGTAGATCACGATAGGCTCGCATAACGGATTTCTTTTATCACATTCTTCATAATATCCGTAATACAGCGCAAATGTTCTTCCGTGAAGCTCGATCTTCCTGTAAAGCTCGCCTTCGGCGTGTTTATTCTTTCGGATATGAAGCATACTGCCCTCCTTTCTGCAAACGCGAAAAAACGCGATATCACTTATCCTCATAAATGATATCACGTTTTCCTGAAATTTTTTATTACCTGAATTGAGAAAAATCGGATACTTTTTTCGCCGACCTATATATCTTTTTGACTGTCAAAAGGATATACCTTACAGTATTGCCGCAAACTGATCTCTCGACATTCCCGATTTCTCCATTACGATGCGTATAGCCTGCTTTACGGCAGGGAGCGACATGTGAAGCTTTTCGGCAATTTCGGGATTAGTCATGCCGAATGCGGCGAGCTTTGCGACCTCTCGCTCCTTCTGTGAAAGCGTAGTCAGGATATTCTTTCCCCGTACCGCGCCCGAGAGCTTCGACCAGCCTTCATTATATATCTTATAGAGCGACTTGACTTCCTTCCAGGCGTCCCCGTCAACAAGGGATAAACGCTTTTCCATAAGACTGTCGAGCGCGCGGCAGTATTCGGCAAGCACTCCGTAGAGCTTGTCGGGAAGGGCTAATGCCAAGGCTCTGTCGATATGCCGTTCCGCTTCTGTGTCATTTCCGCAGTTATGGTAAACGGCGGCGCAGGTGAGGCGCAGATATATCTCCGACATTACGGTGTTTTTCTCGTTTGCCCAACAGATCATCGGCTCTAATGTGTACGGGACAGAGGACATAACGTAGAGGCCCTTAGCTCCGTGAAGCTTGAGCGCGCCCGTTGCCACAGAGTATGCGACGGCATATAAAAACTTTGCGTAATAGACCTTTGCCGCAGGATAGGCGTCCTTATGGATAGGATCAAAGCAGCCTGTCTGGAACCATTTCGGGAAGCTCTGCACATTATAAAGCATGATGTCCACGGCGCTGATAGCGAGCTGCATCACATCTCGGTCGTTGTCGCTCTTTGCGGGCGCCTCGGCTATATGTACCTTCGCCTTGCGCCACATATTGAGATCGCCCTTCCAGATTGCGCACATGGCGAGAAGCATACCGGCGGACTGTATGGCATAGAAGCCCGAGTGCTTTCCGAGGAGGTAATTTGCGATATCGTAGACCTTATCTATCTCTCCTCTCGAATATGCGATCTCGGCTCTGAAAAGCACCTGCGCCTCGTGGTTGTAGGAGAGGCTCTCACCGACTATGTCAGCCGTACCCGGTGTGTGATACAGGTCGGTCATATGAAGGAAGGGGGTTTTGCGCGGCAGCGGCATATCCGCGTCACGCTCGGCTCTTGCCGTTTTTGTTCTGCCGTCCGCGGGCTTTTTCGCGCCTCTCGGGATCATCCAGGCGCGCCCGAATTTGACGGCTCCCTTGACAGAGCCGAGAGTACACAAATGCTGTATCTGACGCTGTGACAGACCCCACTCCTCCGATGCCTCCGATATTGTTATATAATCGTTTTTTAACATTAAGCTCTCCTTTGGCAAATAGCGGTATTGCGCTATTTATTACATAGCGGCATTGCGCTATATATCATATACCGTCCTTTATCTTATCCTTGCGCCGAATGGGAAGAAGGCGAGCTTCATCATTTTGAAGCACTGAATTCCGCTCGGGATGCCGATTATAGTTACACAGTTGGCAATGCCCGCAAAGAGATAAGCGATTGCCATTTCCCAGCCGCAGATAAGCAGCCAGATAATGTTGGCTATCGGGTGTGCGTTAAAGTTCAGATCGACCTTTTTGCCGAAGGGGGCAAAGGAAAGAGAGGCTGCCTTGAAGCACTGTCTGCCGAGAGGGATCCCTATTATCGTAATGCAGAGGAGAAGTCCGATGAGAAGCCAGGAAAGCGCAAGCCACAACCCTCCGAGAATTATCCAGATGATGTTTGCTAAGAGTTTTAACATTTTGTCTTTTTCCTTCCTTTTATATAAGTATATTTGTATCCGCGCTTAAAGGCGCATCAACAGATTAAGTTTATCATATTTTTGCCGACTTGTCAATAATAGGGTCTTATAAATAAAAACACTGTTGAAAAATTCCTTTTAATGTGTTATACTTTATATGTAACGTACGGAAATTTACTTAACAGAAGGAGAAAAAAGTGAAATACTTTATTGCGTCCGATATACACGGCTCGGCGTACTATTGCGAAAAAATGCTCGAGGCTTACCGCAAAGAAGAGGCTGACAGGCTTGTATTGCTCGGAGACCTGCTCTACCACGGGCCGAGAAACGACCTGCCCCGAGATTATGCGCCCAAGCGTGTGATAGAAATGCTCAACGAATTGAAGAATGAAATTTTCTGCGTCCGCGGAAACTGCGACACAGAGGTCGACCAGATGGTTTTAGAGTTCCCAATACTTGCGGATTATGCGCTGCTCGACGGCGGTAACAGGCGCGCGGTGTTCGTTACCCACGGACATAAATATAACCTTTCCGCTCTGCCTCCTATGAAAGCGGGAGATATACTTCTTCACGGACATACTCATATACCCGCCTGCGAGACAAAAGACGGAATAACCTATCTTAATCCCGGCTCGGTATCTATCCCGAAGGAAAACAGCGCTCACTCTTATATGATATTTGAAAACGGAGTGTTTACAAACAAGAGCTTAGACGGAGAGACAGTTTTCCGTTTTTCTGCCGAAAGCTGTTGACTGCGCTTTTAAACTGTGGTATACTGTTAGTATAAAAGCATTGAAACTAATTTTATTGAATGGAGATATACAAAATGAAAGAATTACATTTGCTCGGAAAGCACGTAAACTTAGATGACTGTCCTATATTGCTCAGCTACAAGCCCGATGCCGATTGGGAGAAATACTGGAAGGTTATGCACGGCGAGTGGCACTTGGAGGACGGATGGCTTGTAGGCTCTGAGAGAGGGAACAGAGGCGGAATTCTGTTCAGCCGCGAGAGCTTTGACTGCGACCTCATCTTTTCCTTTACAGGAAAAACGGTGTTACCCGCAACACGTGACGTAAACGGTCTATTCTGCGCTCATTGGAATGAGGAAACCAACCGCTTGGGCAACGCATACGTGTTTGGCTTCAATGGCTGGTATGACCACAAGAGCGGCATCGAGCGCAATCCCGAAACGGAGGTCCGTGCGCTTACGGGAGCCTACACCTATACACCCGGGCAGGAGATCCGTGTTACATCGGGAATTATAAAGGGACATAGCTTCCTTTATGCAGACGATCTTTTTGTCAGCGAGCTTATCGACCCCTACTATATCAGCGGCGGTCACGTTGGCTTCTCTCCCTATTGCACCAAGCTTGCCGTTAAGGATATCGAGGTCCGCCGCGCCGTCTGGACTGACATAAAGCAGAGCTACGATCCCGAATTTTAAAATTAAAGAACGAAAAACAGGAGCATTTTATAAAAAGGCTCCTGTTTTCAATAAAAATCTTCTTGTTATTTGATTTTATATATGTTAAACTGAGAAAAAAGCTTTAATTAAAGGGGAAAATTTATGCTTCGCTTAACTTCTGTATTTGCAAACGGCGCGCTGTTTCAGCATTCCGCGCCTCTTTGGGTCAAGGGCGAATGTACTGCCGAGTCGGTTGAGATCAAAATAGAGAGGGACGGACATGTCCTTTCATACGCAGAGGGAAAAACACAGGAAAACGGACGCTTTTCGGTTTTACTCAACACTCCCGAGGCATCGTTTGCTCCTTGTGAAATGACTGTCACAGCGGGAGAGGATACCGCCTTTTTGTCCGATATCATTTTTGGCGAGCTGTGGCTTGCGGGCGGTCAGTCCAATATGGAGATGCAAAACAGTGAGCAGATCGAATATGAAAAGGGTGAAAGACCGCGCTTTGCATCAGCAGGCATCCGCGCGTATCAGCCTACCCCCATTCCCTTGGATGAGGATGCGCTTGATGCCCCCGATTTCTTCGGAGAGGGCGAATGGACCTGTCCCGAGGACAAGGCGTTTGAGAACGCTTCCGCGCTTGCTTCGGTTTTCTGTACCGCGCTTTCGGAAGCGCTTGGCGTTCCGTGCGGATTTCTGAACATTAACCGAGGCGCGACACGCATAGAGACCTGGCTTCCCTTGGACTCTCTTACCGAGGAGATCGTCGAAAATCAGAAAGAGATAGGACGTTATCCGACAAAGGAGAACTGGAACACCTATGCAAAGGAGACGACATTCCTCTACAAAAACTTTAATCAGATCTCTGCCTGTGAGAGACGTGTGGTTGCTCCGCTTTACGGAGTTTCTGCGCGGGGCACTATCTGGTTTCAGGGCTGCTCCAACTGTATGTATGAGTGTAATTACGGAATGTACGCAAAGACGCTTTCGCTTCTGCGTGATATATGGCAAGAGCGCTTCGGCATACAGGGCGAGGCTTTTCCTTTCCTGTTTTCTACACTTTATCCGTATCCCTACGGGAGCGAGACTATAGCGCACGGACGCTTTAATCAGGCGCTTGTCGGTCTTGCGGCGAAGGAGCCGGAGAAATATCAGCTTATTACAAATTACGACCTTTCTCCTATCTGGTCGGTACATACAAAGAATCACCCCGTCCACAGCGCCCACAAATATGCGCTCGGCGAGCGCTTTGCGCGTGTTGCGCTCGCTTCGGTATACCGAAAGGAAGAGCGCTGTGATGCGGCGCTGCTTGAAGAAGCTGAAAAATGTGACGGATATATGCTGCTACGCTTTTCGCGCGTTACCGACACGCTTTCCTTTAAGGGCGGAAACGTAAGAGGTCTTTACATTGCGGGCGAGGACGGCAAGTATCTGCCTGCCTGCGCCGAGGTAATTTCGTCCGATACCTTGCGTGTATGGCATCCCGCAATAGCGAAGCCGACCGAAGCACTGTACGCTATGCTTTCAAACGAGATATACGCCTGCACATTACAGGCAAACGGCATGGCGGTCGCGCCCTTCCTGACCGCGCCGAGAGAGTGCTGGCAGAGTATCGAGATACAGGCGCGCCCTTGGTGTGACCTTACACGTGATTACGATTATCAGTACCGCTCCGCTATCGACGCCCAACCGCGCGCTATCTATAGCCCTCTTGAAAACAGCGGAGTTTGCTATGATGATGTCAATTCTCTCGGCAAGCGCTCGCTTCATGTTTACGGAGAAGGAACAGAGGGCGTTTTCGGTGCGTTTTATCGCAGCCGATTCTGCGCGAAGCTCGATTTTGAAAAATACAGCGCGTTATCCGCATCTGTTTTTCCTGCGCGCGCTCTTACACCCTCGCTCGTCCTTACTCTTTCGGACGGAAGCACCCACAAAATTGTCGGTGTACGTACAAAAGAGTGCGAAAAGCCCGAGTGGGCGGAATACCGCTTTGCCTTTGAAGATCTTCCCGAAATGCCTATCGACCGATTCGCGTTTGTCTTTGAGACGGCAAAGGGCGAATGTCCTTACGCAAATATTGACAATATCTACCTGATCCCATAGTGTGTGAGGTTTGTTTCTTGAGGGACTTTTTTGCAAAAAAGTCCCTCAAACTCTTCAAAAAACCTTAAAGAAATATTTTTTATTTAAACATCAGATGTTCTGCCCGCCCACACGCGTGCTTCAAATTTTGATTTTCCAAAGGCGTCGCCCACACGTGTGCTTCAAATTTTGATTTGTCGGTGCGTTTGAAGATATCGTTGCCTTTTATTGTTTCGTGGTTTTACCTCATCCACCACTGCGCGGTCCCCCTTCCCCAAGGGGAAGGCTTTAAAAAAACTTTTTCGCTTATTATCTAAAATAAATGTCTGCCATTTATGTTGTCTTTTTATTTTGTTTTCACACGAAAAAGGCTTCAAAAAATAGCCTTCCCCATGGGGAAGGGGGACCGCTTGCGGTGGATGAGGTACACTCTATAACAATTGCTCAATCGCTTCCTTAAGAATCAATCCATAAAAAACCTTTTTTGCAGCAGCTTTCTTTGCTTACTTTCTTTCCACGAAAGAAAGTAAGAGACCGATAAATTGCAATTTATCAAGCAACAAAGGAGCCGAGTTTTGACTCGGCTCCTGATTTTTTTACGGTTTTTTTGGCGGTGCTATTTTGTTCAGCGCCTTTTTGAATTGGAAGGAGAACAGAATTGACGTGAAAGTAACGGCGAGGATATCGGCAATAGGCTCTGCCGTGTATACTCCGAGAGTGGCATCGCTTATAAAATTCGGCATAATGTAGATAAGCGGCAGAAGAAGAAGGAATTTCCGCACGACCGCCACAATCACCGACGAGGGTGCGTTTCCGAGAGAAACGAAGGTCATCTGACAGGCAATCTGTATGCCAAACAGGACCATGCCCGCAAAGTAGACACGGAGCGCCCGCGACGCGAATGCGATAAGGGATGCGTCGGGAGTAAAGATAGAGACAAACGTATGAGGAAAGAGCATCACCGCCGCCCAAACCGTCACCGAATATGCAAGGCAGATTTTGAGCAATAATCTGTAGGTCTTTTTTACACGGTCGGCGTTTTTTGCGCCGTAGTTATAGCTGAGAATAGGCTGCGCGCCCTGCGCTATACCCTGCGCGGGAAGCATAGCAAACTGCATAACGCTCGTAAGGATAGTCATAGCGCCTACCGCAATATCACCGCCGTATTCGAGAAGCGAGGAGTTGAAGCAGACCGCAATAACGCTTTCGCTCGCCTGCATAATAAAGGTAGCTGTGCCGAGCGCGATACACGGGAGAATTATTTTCGGCGTGGGAATAAAGTTCTTCGGCTTGAGCTTCAGAACGGTTTTTTTGCCGCAAAGGAAGGAAAGCACCCAAACACAGGAGAGCGCCTGGGAGATCACCGTCGCGAGCGCGGCGCCCTTGACGCCCATATCAAAAGCGTAAATAAATAACGGGTCAAGAAGGATGTTCGAGAATGCGCCTACCATAACCGATATCATAGATGTTTTTGTAAAGCCCTGCGCGGTAATAAAGGCGTTCATTCCCAAAGTAAGCTGTACGAAAAGCGTGCCTACGGAATAAATGCTCATATAAGATGCGGCGTATTCTATAGTGTTGTCGCTTGCGCCGAAGGTAAGCAAAAGGTCTTTGCTCCATAAAAGCAATACGGCAGTAAGGACAGCGGAAATTACTATCTGTAAGCCGAAGCAGGCGCCGAGCGTTTTTTCGGCGCTCTCTATGTCCTTTTTGCCCATAAATATAGAAGCTCTCGGCGCGCCGCCCGAGCCGACAAGCGCGGCAAATGCAGATACTATCATAATGACGGGCATGCATACGCCTACTCCCGTCAGAGCGAGGTCGCCTATCTTCGGCATATGTCCTATGTATATTCGGTCAACGATGTTGTATAGCATATTGATAAGCTGAGCCACCACCGTGGGCAGTGCGAGCTTGAACAAAAGTCTGCCGACAGGCGCCGTTCCAAGCATTTCTTTCTTGTCTGTCATATTAAGCTTCTCCGTTTCCTTTTTCGGATTTCAATTATTCATCATCCGTTATTCTTCATTTCCTACAAAGGCTATAAACACACCGACATTTGCACCCCTTGGGGTGCTTATCCCTGTGGGAAATTGCAATTTCGGGCATCAAAATTTTGAGGGCTGACGGTTGGTGTTTTGTCAGCCCTCGAGCATTATTTATTGTATCACAAAGCGCCGAACAAATCAATAGCTTTGTCCGAAAAACGCGGCATTAAATAATTTCTATACACAGGTCGCACCTGTTTTTTATATCTGTTTTTGAAAAATAGATCTGTTCAAGAGGTATCCATTCCGAAAAAAATCTTTCGGCAAGCTCGGGAGTGTTACGCTTTTTTATGCGCTCCTTTTGCAGAGACGGTGTGATGTCAAGAAAGACGGAAAGGTCATAGCAGCCCGACAGCTCGGGATGCATGGAATATGCGCCTTCGATTACAGTAAGACGCTTGGGAGGAAATTCGACTGCGGGCAGTATCTTCATAGAAGAACAGTCAAATCTGCGGTATAGGACAGGTCTTTTCTCCTTCAGCGGAGTCAGCACCTCCTCAGAGAAGCGCTCTCTGTCAATATTTCCGCCGACCTCCGCATAACGCTCGGCTGTTCTTTGCTCGGAGCGAAGGAAAAAATCGTCCATATGAAATATATTACAGTCATAAAGCTCGGAAAGCATTTCACCAAGCGTTGTTTTTCCGCTTGCGCTGCCGCCTTCGATAGCGACTGTCGCGGAGCCTTTTTCAAGCAGAGAATCGATTTTTGCGAAAAGCGGCAAAAATGTCACAAATCTATTAGAAATTACACGGTATGCGGGCTTGTACGCTTCTCGGAAAATGCTTGAATGGCGCACCGCGGGGAAGCCGCTTTCTCTCCATTTTTCAAGCTCCGAGTCAAACTCCGCAGAGGAAAAGCTAAACAAGCCTTCTTCTGCAAGCGCTTTTGCGGCTTCGAGCTTGCTTTTCAGGGCAGAAAGCCCGTTTGGCTCCTTTTTTGCGGAGGCGCAGAACAGCTTTCCAAGCGTTTCGGCAGAAAGACCGCAGGCAAGATATGAAAGATGGACACGGCTGTATTCTCCGTCAAGGCGGTCAATACGCGGCTTTTCGTCCGACAAAGCTTCAAGGCTCAAAAGCTCCGCGCGTATGCTTTCTGTCACACTGTCGGATGAAGCGACTAAATGCTCACAGCCGAAAGCGCTTTGATAGAGGTATTTGAAAATGTCCTGTATCTGTAATTTTGGGTATGCCTGACAGTGCTCTGTCAGTAATTTTCGAGTTCTCTCGAATTTTATCATAGGTAGCTCCTGTTTAATCCTTCAAATTCAGAATTTTTGGGTTTTCAAGTATCATAACGAGAATTGGAATCAATACGATTTGTAAAACGATGCCGGGAATTGCATTAGTTACCGCGCCTGCGAGAAATGCGCCCAGAGTAAAACTGCCGCCGTTTATACCCATGCAGACGAACATCATAAGCCCCCAGACGAGTCTTCCCGCTATCATTGAAATAAGCAGGGCGCAATAGATGAAAGCCTTTTTCTTCGGGAGAAGTCTGCGGAGCAGACCCGAAAGCGCGCCGTATGCGGCAAGCTCAAATGCCATACAGAACGCGGTCGGAAAAAGAGGCGGCATTCCGAGCGTAAGCGAGCGGAAGAGAGGCGAAACAAACCCGACAGCCAAGCCCCAGGGCCAGCCGCATATAAAGCCGCAGAGCAGGACGGGGATATGCATAGGGCAGAGCATCGAGCCTATTTCGGGAATCTGTCCCGTAAGAAAGGGCAGGGTGTAAGACAGCGCAAGAAAGAATGCGGAAATTATCATTTTCATTAGCTTGTTGCGATTTTTCATAAGATTTCTCCTTTGACAAAAAAAGCGTCATTATCCCTTCAGAGATAATGACACCTTCATAGTATCGTTAGTTTTTTGTATTTTGCAGAGGAAAGAAACTTCTGTTTCCGCGCTGTCCTTCTGAACAACAGTATTATTATAACGGATTTTTGCAAAAAAGTCAAGATGTTATTTAAGAATATTTCTCAACTTTGAAAGAGCGTCGTCGATAAGGGCGCCTGTGCTTGTGTCGGACACGCCTGCGACGAGGTTTTTACATTTGTTCATCGGGATAAGAATACGGACGGCGTTTGCCTGTCCTACTGCCGCAGCGGCGCGCGGAGTCACCTCTCCCAAGAGCGAGTCGGCAATTACTATTCCGATAGGGCCGATAATAACATCCGCCGCCCGACAGGCAACTATTATGGGGTTTTCGCCGGTTGCGGCGTTTTTTGCGCCCGCCTTTATCATTGCGGCGGTGGCGACCGCATTTGTTCCGACTGCTGTAATGCCGACGTCTTTAAATTCTGACGATATCGCTTTTACAAGCTGTGAGCCGAGCTGTCCGCCCTGTCCGTCAATAATGAGTATATTCATAACTGTCCCTGTCAATAAAGATCAAAGAACGAGAGAGGGGGCTGTGTATACTCTTGCGGCAAGCTCCTGGTTGAGCATGTAGAGGCTCTTGGGATCGGAGCCGAAAAGCTCCATTTTTGTTATCATATCGTTGGCGTTGGTTTCTTCTTCGCCCTGCTCCTTTACAAACCAGTCGAGGAACTGCATAGTGCGGAAGTCCTTTACCTCATATGCGGCGGCGTAGATGTCGTTGATAAGAGAGGTAACGTATTCCTCATGCTCAAGACCTGCCTTCAATACGTCCATGTGACACGTAAATTCCTTGTCGGGCTTCGCAATCGCTTCAAGAGTTACCTTCTGATTTTCATTCTGGAGGAACTGATAGAAAAGCATAGCGTGGTCGCGCTCCTCCTGCGCCTGTACCTTGTACCAGTTGGCAAAGCCGTCAAGTCCCGCATCCTCAAAGTAATTTGAGAAATCGAGATAAAGATATGCAGAGTAAAATTCTTTGTTTATCTGCTGGTTCAAAAGCTCATGTACCTTTGCGTTCATCATAATAATTCTCCTTTATGTTTTGGTTTACAAAAAAATGATATCATAAATTTATGAATATGTCAAGAGTTTTCCGTATCACAAATAATGATATTTGTTTTTCTTAAGAAGTATAAAAAAGGCGCTCAGAGCTGCCGCCATAAATTCGGCGGCTATTATAGAATACCATATACCGTCAATGCCCAAAATCATCGGGAGCAGCAGAACGGCGGCTATCTGAAAAACAAGCGTTCTCAAAAAGGAAATTATAGCCGAGGTCACTCCGTCATTAAGGGCGGTAAAGAAGCCCGAGCCGAATATGGCGTAGCCCATAAACAGGAACGAGACAGCGAAAATTTTGAAGCCCGACACGGTAAGCTCAAGAAGCGCTTCGTCATAGCCGACAAAAAGCTTCGAAAGCGGCAGCGCGAGAAGCTCTCCCAAAAGCAGCATAGCCAGAGCAAAGACTCCGATAAGCACAACACTCTTTTTGAGTAGTCCCTTAAGCTCGGCGCGGTTTTTCGCTCCGTCGTGGAAGCCGATAATGGGCGCGCTTCCCACAGAGTAGCCGATAAAGGTAGAAGCAAAAATAAAGCTGACATACATCATAACTCCGTAAGCGGCAATTCCGTCCTCGCCCGCGTATTTCATGAGCTGAATATTATATAACATTCCGACAATATTCATTGAGATGTTACTCATAAACTCGGACGAGCCGTTAGTGCAAGCCTTCAATAAAGCGTGACCGTACAGCTTGGTTTTTCCGAGCCGCAGAATACTGCTATTATTTCGGAAGAAGTAAAAGAGGGGGAACGCTCCGCCCACTACCTGACTTGCCGCGGTTGCGACAGCCGCGCCCTCAAGCTTGTATTCCAAGGGCAGAGAGGTGACAAGAACAGCATCGAGAATTATATTTGTAAGACCCGCCGAAACAGTAACGGCAAGTCCTATCTGAGGCTTTTCCGCGGTTACGAAAAAGCTGTGAAAGAGAAGCTGTAGTATATAGAACGGCAGGGCAAGGAGAATTATTCTCGCATAAACAACGCAGTCCTCAAGCAATTCGCCCTCCGCGCCTAAAAGCGATGAAATGGGGCGGATGAATATAATGCCGAGCGCGGCAAACAATATGCCCAAGCCAAAGGAGATATAGACAAAGAGAGAAAAATATTCATTAGCTCTTTTACTGTCTCCCTCGCCGAAGGCTTTTGCGACGATAGCCGTGCCGCCCGTGCCGAACATAAAGCCGACAGTGGCGACTATCATAAGAAAGGGCATTATAAGATTGACTGCCGAAAAAGCGGTCTTTCCCGCAAAATTCGATACAAAGAAGCCGTCCACCACTCCGTAAACAGATGTAAAAATCATCATAGCGATAGACGGAAGCGTGAAGGCGATAAGCTTTCTGTAGTTAAAGTGATCCGAGAGCTGAATTCTCATCGAGTCCTCCAAGGAAGTTGTTTAAAAGAAGAGTCGTTTATTTTTTTCGTTTGTCCGAAAGGTAATCGCAAAGAGTATTTACCGCGGGAGAAAGGATGCCGCCTATGGCGAATACTATCCAAGTGATATTCCAGTCCTCCGTAAGAAAGCTCCAGGCAAGATATATGGCGGTCAGAAGCGCCCAATAAACAAGACCGACCGCATCGCGAAGCACACTCTTTGTCTTTTCCTTTTCGGAATATTCACCCTCGCGCAGAAGCTTCTGCATGCTTGCGTTGCGTACTCCCACAATAATGAAGGCAGAAACTCCGAGACCGACAGTGAACAGTGTCAGCGCAAGCATAATGACCGATAGCATTTCATTTTCGCTAAAGCCCGACAAAATGAGAGGCAAGGGCGAGAGGATGCAGAGACAGGTGGCGATAATGTTCCATATTATATATGTATTTCTGAAAGCCTTCTGTCGCTCAGTAACCAATCCGCGCACACCGTACGCAAGCTCAAAGGGAATGTTTTTGTCAAGAAAAGCGAAAGGCTCGTTTTTGAAGCCGCAGTAAATATATATCGGGACGGCGCAAAGCACAAAGACGAACAGCACGCCAAGCCCGACAGCTCCCGCGGCAGTCTCGGAAAGACCTATGCTCATAAGCTCGGAGGCAGCTCCCAAAATAATAAGCGTGACAGGAGAGAGGATGCACAGAAATGTTGCGGCGGCGATAAGCCAGGATGCGCGTTTTCTCTGTTCAAGGTAGGTATTTGCTTCCTCTACCGTTATTTTTTTCATGTCCGATTCGGGTGCGCTTTCGGTAAATTCCTCTTTTTCAAGCTCGTCCTTCAAAAGATAATCCGTCGAGACACCGAACAGATAGCTGAGCTGCAATATTTTTTCAAGGTCGGGCGCGCTCTGCGCGCTCTCCCACTTGGAGACGGCTTGACGGGATACGTCCATTTTCTCGGCAAGCTCCTCCTGAGACCAGCCGTTCATCTTTCGCAGTTTAATAATCTTGTCAGCTAAAATCATAATTCCACCTCTGTTGAAAATTTTGAAGGCTTTTTGCCCTCTTTGTGTCTGTATTATATCAAAAAAATCGGTTGCGCGCCACCACCCGACAGCTTTCAATTTGTCAAACGGCGGTTGCTTTTATAAAAGGCTTTTCGCTTTGACAGTAATAGTATAACAAAACACAGAGTTTTTGTCAAGCGAAAGCTTCGTGCAAAAAAGCAAAAAGGCATTTTCAAACACAGGCTTTGTGTATTTGAGAATGCCCTTTAAATACCAAAGGTCAAAATGACAATATAAGTTTACAATTATCGGGCTTCATACCACTTTTTGCCCTCTACGAGAGCATCAATGGCAGCTTTGTGCATATGCATCCAGTCGGGGGCGGTACGCTCCCAGGTGCTTTGCATAAAGCCGAGGAGATGTGCAGGGTCGATATGCTCGGCACAGTAGCGGATAAGTCCCTGCATATTGTCAGGTGAGGAATAGATGCTTCCCGTAGGCATCTGATCATAGCCGTGCTCGGAAAGAACCGAGAAGAATTCGAGATGCTCACGTCCGCGCTCGGAAAGGGCGGCGGGGTCAAATACACCCGAATAGTACCAGTTGTTCTGCACTACCTCGCGGGGCATCTTTTTTAGGAAGGTCTCCTTGTTGTTCCAGCCGTAATCCGACCAGACCCACGGGCGTGCGTTGTTGGCTTCCACACAATCTATAAGAAAATACAGGTCATGCCACCAGAGGTCATACTGACGGACGGCGCAAAAATTGAGATAGACCTGATTTTGTGCGGTCTCCTCGTCCATTCCTATATGGAAGTGCTTCGGTTGAAAGACCTCGCAGACTTCGTTGATTATGTCCTTACAAACCTTATAATAAATAGAGGTAGAGAGCATACGCGAATATTCGCCCAGCCATACGTCATGGCAGGCTGAGAAGTTCAGCTTCGGGATTATCTCAAAGCCCATATTGCGCAAGCGATCAAGCTCGGCACGCATGGTGTCATGATCCCAGCTTCCTTCGACTGCAATTTCGGGGTGGCTTTCATATCGCATAGCCTCGCCTATATCCATAACGAGAGTGTTTACACCCGCACATCGAAGCAATTCGGTGTGTTCGTTCCAAGCGCTTCTGTCAAAGAGGAAGGTTGTAGATGCTTGAGGGGTAGAGCGATGCTCACGGTGACGGGTATTGCCCGCCTCGTTCCACATATTAGAACCAAGCTGAATAAAGTACGACCACATAAAATTTTTGTCGGACATAAAAATTTTTCTCCTTTTATAAAAAAGATATAGATTTACAAGATTTATTTTAGCATATCGCACTTTTTTTGTCAAGCGATTTGAGCATAATGAAAAAATTTATAACTTTATTTAGAATCTATAAAATCTGTTCTCGCACGAGTAATTTTCAAAGAAAAACTGACCAAGCGAGGCTTAGTCAGTCTTTCGGATTGCTATCAAAAGGTGGTAGCACATATTTAATTTTGAATTGAACCGCCGTATGCCGAACGGCACGTACGGAGGCGTGAGAGGCGGATTGATTTCTACCTGCTCGATTTAGTGGAGCATGCGGTCTCATAACAGGGCGCCCGATAAGTTATTTAGTGGTGTTTGGAACGAAATCAAGCTCCTTTATAAGCGCTTGGCCTGTCAGCAGGTCGTTGTATTGGACGGTAAGACGGGTAGGGTGCTTGACGTCACAGTCCTCTATCTGAAAAAAGCTCTTATATACGCCCTTGATAACGGCAGTGATTTCCTGCCGCGCCGTCCTTGAATGAGATGCCTTCATGTTGATATGAATAACAGGCTCGGTTTCGTAAAGGCGTTTTACCTTCTGTCTGATATATTCAAAGGGATCCATTGTTTTTCAGCCGATGTATATCTGCGCATCGGGTTTTCTCCTCTCTCGGCATCTCCTTCGGGCAGAAGGGTAGCCGCAATACAGAGAGGAGTGAGCGAAACTTATAGTTTAAACGCGACCGACTGCCGTAGACGCGAATAGGCTGCATCGCTCTCTTGGTAGGCTTTCCTACATATCAATTATAGCATATTTTTTTGAAATTTTCAAGAAGGCAAAAAACAAAAGTTCAGAATGTAAAATTCGTTTGTTTGATTATTTTATCCACCATTCGGGAGTTATTTCTCCAAGCTTTACGGTTCTGCCGCTTGTATAATCGAGCATTATTTCAATGTCGTAATAAGCGCCTGCCATGAGCTGAACCATAAGCTCCCGACATGCTCCGCAGGGTGCGCCGTTCGAGCCGTCGGGCAATATGCAGAGAACCTTGTCTATTTCCTGCTCGCCGTTGGTTATCATATTGAAAATGGCGTTTCGCTCGGCGCAGATGCCGAGAGTAGAGCAGGTGTCGATACAGACTCCCGTGTATATCTTGCCCGATTTTGAAAGAACCGCGGCAGAGACCTCTCCGCAGCTGACATAATCGGAAATCTTCCTTGCGTTAAGAACAGCCTTTGCCGCCTCATACATTTCTTTCCAAATATTTTCCATAAGATTTCCTTTCGTTTTTTTAGTGACAAATTGCAATTTATGAGTCTGTTGCGAAGGCAACAGACTCAGTTATGATTGCCCTACGGGCAAGTTATGAGTGATGATATGCTGCGCATAGTTATGATGTGACTTCGTCACAGCTTGAAGAAACAAAGATTTTTTTATGAATTGATTCTTGAGGAAG
>SVQV01000032.1 GCA_015065175.1 Oscillospiraceae bacterium
ACCTATGCCCGGCACCATTCTTGACATCAAGGTATCTGTAGGTCAGGCAGTTAAGAAGGGTGATGTTCTTTGCGTATTGGAAGCTATGAAGATGGAAAATGATATACCCGCTCCCGCAGACGGCACTGTAGCCGCAATAAAGGTATCCAAGGGCGCTTCTGTTCAAGCAGGTGAAGCTCTCGTTTCATTAAGCTGAATTGAAAGACGGGTATAAAAATGACAGAAATTCTTGATGCTATAAAATCGTTTATCGGTTCTACCGGCATCGCAAGACTGCTTGAGAAAGACGGTGCATGGAAATATCTCATAATGTATGCCATCGTAATCGTGCTTTTCTATCTTGCTATTGTCAAAAAGTTTGAGCCGTTACTGCTTTTGCCTATCGCATTCGGTATGCTTCTTGCAAATCTTCCGGGTGCAAACCTCATCAATCTTGATCTGTTCTTTGACGATTATTATCTTGCTAAGTATCCTATCGCGGAATTTGCGGATATGTACGCAGACGGACACATCAAGATGTCCGAGATCATCAAAGAAGTAATCAACACAGGCGGTCTTGTGGATATAATCTATCTCGGTGTTAAGCTTGGTATCTATCCTTCGCTTATATTCCTCGGAATAGGCGCTATGACAGACTTCTCTCCCCTTATAGCAAATCCCATAAGCTTGCTTTTGGGCGCAGCTGCTCAGTTCGGTGTATTTGCAGCATTCTTCTTTGCTCTGTTCTTGAACTTTACACCTATGCAGGCTGCCGCTATAGGAATTATCGGCGGTGCCGACGGTCCTACCGCAATTCTCGTTACAAAGCAGTTAGCACCCGAGCTTCTCGGCGCTATCGCAATTGCGGCATACAGCTATATGGCGCTCATTCCTATAATTCAGCCTCCCTTTATGAAGCTTCTTACAACCAAGAAGGAACGTTCTATAGTAATGACGAACCTTCGTCCCGTAAGCAAATTTGAGAAGGTTGCATTCCCTATCTTAGTTACACTCCTGGTAATTATGATAGTTCCCGATGCTGCTCCTCTTATCGGCTTCCTTATGCTCGGAAACTTCTTTAACGTAAGCGGAGTTACCGAACGTCTTTCAAAAACCGTTCAGAATGAGCTTATTAACATTGTAACTATTTTCTTAGGTGTTTCGGTAGGCGCTACCGCAAATGCGGACAACTTCTTGAAGAAGGAAACACTCTTTATAATAGGTCTCGGTCTTTGCGCATTCGTTATTTCTACCTGCGGAGGTCTTCTCTTCGGAAAGCTTCTCTGCTTCTTTACAGGCGGAAAGATCAATCCTTTGATAGGAAGCGCAGGTGTTTCGGCAGTTCCTATGGCGGCACGTGTCGCACAGGATGTAGGACGCAAGGAAAATCCCGCAAACTTCCTTCTTATGCACGCTATGGGACCTAACGTTGCAGGTGTAATCGGCTCCGCTATTGCCGCAGGTGTATTCCTGCAATGGTTCAACTAATATATAGAAAGGAAAGCCTAACGGCTCTATAACACAATGTCAAAAGTATTAATTACAGAAACCGTACTTCGTGACTCTCATCAGTCTCTTGCCGCAACAAGAATGACTATTGACGAGATGACACCTATTCTTGACGATTTAGATAAAGTCGGCTACCACTCTCTCGAAGCGTGGGGCGGCGCTACATTTGATTCATGTCTCAGATTTTTACACGAGGATCCCTGGCAGAGACTTCGCATAATCAAGAATCATATGAAGAACACAAAACTTCAGATGCTTTTCCGCGGACAGAACATTCTCGGCTACCGCCATTATTCCGATGACGTAGTAGAATATTTTGTCCAGAAATCTATCGCGAACGGTATTGATATCATACGTATATTTGATGCTCTTAACGACCCCCGCAACCTTGAAACCGCTATCAAGGCGACAATAAAGGAAAACGGTCACGTTCAGGCCGCTATCAGCTATACAACGAGCCCTGTTCACAATAACGAGTTCTTTGCTTCTTATGCAAAGCAGCTTGAGGATATGGGTGCGAACTCAATTTGTATAAAGGATATGGCAGGCCTTTTGAAGCCTTACGATGCATATCAGCTCGTTAAGGCTATCAAGGGACAGGTTAAGATTCCCGTACAGCTTCATACACATTATACATCGGGACTTGCTTCCATGACAATATTGAAGGCAATCGAAGCAGGCGTTGATATCGTTGATACAGCTATTTCTCCTATGGCAATGGGTACATCTCAGCCTCCCACGGAAGCTATCGTTGCTACTCTTGCAGGAACTCCTTACGATACAGGGCTTGATCTCCAGAAGCTTGATGTTGTTTCCAAATATTTCGCAGATATCCGTGAAAAGTATCTTGCAAGCGGTCTTATAGATCCCAAGGTTCTTAAGGTTGACGTTAATGCCCTTCTCTATCAGGTACCCGGCGGAATGCTTTCCAACCTTGTTTCTCAGCTTAAAGCAGCAGGAAAATCTGACAAGCTCGCTGAAGTTCTTGCAGAGGTTCCGAGAGTTCGTGAGGATGCAGGTTATCCTCCGCTTGTTACTCCTACATCACAGATCGTTGGTACACAGGCTGTAAATAACGTTCTCTTTGGTGAAGGCGAACGTTATTCGAGAGTTACAAAGGAATTCAAGGGACTTGTAAGAGGTGAGTACGGAAAGACTCCCGCTCCTATTTCTGATGAATTCAGAAAGAAGATCATAGGAGACCTCGAGCCTATCGATTACCGTCCCGCAGACAAGATTCCCTCCGAGCTTTCGCAGCTTAAGGAAAGAGTTGCTCCTTACGCCGAGCAGGAAGAAGACTTGCTTTCACTTGCTCTCTTCGAGCAGGTTGCAATCAAGTTCTTCGAATGGAGAAAGGCTCAGAAGCACAATCTTGATTCTAACGCAAACGCTGAAAACGGCGTTCACACCATATAAAATGACATTCAAAGGAGCTGTCTCAAATGGAAATTTGAGACAGCCCCCTTTTTTTAATGTGCAAGGGGATAGTCACATTTGACTATAACAAAAACATCCCGCTATTGTAACGGGATGCTGAATTTGTTTATTGCAATTATTTATTTATCTGATATTTTGTTCCCTGAGGGGTATCCTGAAGAATAACGCCCTTGTCGGCAAGCTCTTGTCTTATTCTGTCGGCTTCCGCATAGTTCTTAGCCTTCTTTGCATCAGCTCTTGCCTGTATTGCGGCTTCGATCTCGGCGATAAAATCAGCATTGTCTTCTTTTTCTTTTACAAAGCCGAAAAGCTCGGTAAGCTCGTCGAATATCTTCTTTGCTTCCGCAACGGCGCTCTTTGAAGGAGCTACTGACGCATTTATGAGAGTATTGATATCACGTACCAAGTCAAAGATAACGGCAATTCCCTCTCCTGTATTAAAGTCATCGTCCATGGCGGTAACGAATCTCTCTCTTACTTCTTCAAACTTAGCGGGGAGATCCTTTTCGTTGTCTCTGAGCGCTTCTTCGGGAGCATTTTTGAGGAAGAATTCAAGAGCATCCGCGCAGTTGAAAATTCTTTCAAGAGCGTTCTGCGCCTGTTCGATTATTTCCTTAGAGAAGTTGATGGGGCTTCTGTAGTGAGAGCTGAGAATGAAGTATCTTATAGGCAGATATCCGTACTGCTCCGCAATCTCTCTTACTGTAAAGAAGTTGTTTAATGACTTGGACATTTTTCTGTTATCTATGTTGATATATCCGTTATGGAGCCAATAGCGAGCAAAGGGCTGACCGTTGCAGCATTCGGACTGAGCTATTTCATTTTCATGATGCGGGAATATCAAGTCCTGTCCACCGCAGTGAATATCTATGCTTTCGCCGAGATAACGGCGTACCATTGCAGAGCATTCTATATGCCAACCGGGTCTTCCCTCTCCCCAAGGAGATGTCCAATGAGGCTCACCGGGCTTAGATGACTTCCAAAGAGCAAAGTCAAGCGGATCCTCCTTCAAATCGGAAACGTCGATACGCGCGCCCGACTCAAGATCCTCTATCGCCTGTCCCGAAAGCTTTCCGTAATCCTTGAAATTACGTGTTCTGAAATAAACGTCGCCCTTCGACTCATAAGCGTAGCCTTTTTCAACGAGGTTCTTAACTATCTCGATGATCATATCTATATTATCAGTAGCGAGCGGGTGGACGGTTGCCGCTTTTACTCCCAAGCCTCTTGCGTCTGTGAAGTACTCGTCTATATAGCGCTGAGCTATCTCGCTATAGGTAATGCCTTCCTCGTTTGCGCGCTTGATGACCTTATCGTCTATATCGGTAAAGTTCTGTACAAATGTAACCTCATAGCCTCTGTATTCAAAATAGCGGCGGAGCATATCGAAAACAACGAAGCATCTCGCATTTCCTACGTGGAAGAAGTTATAAACCGTAGGACCGCAGGCATACATTTTTACCTTTCCCTCTTCCAACGTAATAAAATCGTCTTTTTTTCCTGACATCGTATTATAAAGCTGTATCATAATTATCTATATCCTTTTTATATTATTGATTTTTATTGGTTTTCCGTATTTTCAGATGCCTTGATTTTTTCAAGAGCGGCAAGTCTCTTTTCGAGTCTTGCTATTTCCTGCGCAACAGGGTCGGGTATATGGATCTGGTCCAATTCGTTTATTCTCGTGTTACCCACCTTTACGACCTTTGCGGGAACGCCTACGGCGGTTGAGTTTTCGGGAATTTCCTTCAAAACCACCGCATTGGCGGCTATCTTGGAATTGCTTCCCACCTTGAAAGGACCGAGCACCTTAGCACCTGCGCCGACGAGGACATTGTCGCCTAAGGTAGGATGTCGTTTACCTGTATCCTTACCTGTACCGCCAAGCGTTACGCCCTGATAAAGTGTGCAGTTGTCACCTATTTCGGCAGTCTCACCGATGACTATTCCGCTTCCGTGGTCGATAACGAAGCCTTTGCCTATAGTAGCGCCGGGGTGTATCTCGATTCCCGTAACGAATTTTGCCCCCTGGCTTATAGCCCTCGCAACAAAGACATATCCTTTTTTATGCAAATAATGCGCTACTCTGTGAGCCATTGTCGCATGCAAGCCCGAATAGAGCAAAAGCACCTGCAAATCTGAGGTAGCGGCGGGGTCTCTGTCTCTTATCGCCTTTATATCATCCTTTACGCTTTCATATGCATTTTTTATATTATCCTTTGCGCATACAGCTCCGTTTGAAAGATATTCGGCGCCTTTTTTCAAGTTTTCCTTGCTTATACTACTTTTTATGTCGGAACAGCTGCAACATCGTGCATTTTGAATTTTGCCTTCAAGCCTTTTCAGCCCGTTTCCGAGACAAAAGGCGGATTTTTTTAACTTGTCGGTTATTTCTTCTTTATTAATGCTCATTTTAATTTCCACCTTTCCAAAGTAATTCATTATATTATATCCTAAATTTTTCTTCTTGTCAAGCATAAATGCGCATTTTTACATTTTAGCGCTGTAAACTATTGACTTTACGCTAAAAAATGGTATAATAATATAGTATTGAATTATTTTTCATACGTCAAAGGAGAAAATATGACAAAGAAAACATGCGCCTCGGTCGACAGACTTGAAGGAGATTATATTATATGCATTTCCGACGAAAATTCCGAGGAAATTCTTTTAAAAAGATCCGACTATCCGCTTTTGTGCGAAAAGGACGTTATAGAAATCGTTTTTGAGAATGGCACTCCTGTTTCGGTAGAAAAAAACCAAAACGAAAGCGAAAAAAGATTAGAAACCAATTCACAACGTCTGCGCAGCTTATTCAAGCGCAACAAATAACGGAGGAATTATGCTCGAAAAGGGATTATTTGTTACACTGTTTGGTGACAGCACCGACTCTGTCGGAGTATATATAGCATATATTGCTTGCATCCTTCTCAGTCTTGTTGCATCCTACTTATTGGGAAGCATAAACAGCGCTATCATCATTTCAAAAAAAATATACCGTGATGATGTAAGAACTCACGGAAGCGGCAATGCGGGTCTTACCAACATTGTGAGAACATACGGAGTAAAAGCAGCTGCTCTTACCTTGATAGGTGACATTCTTAAGGTAGTCATATCTCTCCTTATTACAGGTTTTCTTTTTGGGTTTTATTATAATAAAGCTCTTTGCTGGAACGAGATGTGCTATCTGAGCGGATTTTTCTGCATGATAGGTCATATAAAGCCTGTTTTTCACCGTTTTAAAGGCGGAAAGGGTGTTCTCTGCACCTTCGCTATGCTCGCTGTTCTTGCCCCGCCTATTTTCGCAGTTCTGTTGATTTTATTTGTTTTGTTAGTCGCCATGACAAAATACATTTCCTTGGGTTCTGTCGTGTGCGCGGCATTTCTGCCGATACTTATGCAGGGATATATGGAGATCTTTGCGGGGGAAGGCGTTTATAATCCAATGATACTTATCATTTGTATTGTTTCGGCATTCATAGTTATTTTCTGCCACAGAAGCAATATCAAAAGACTTCTCAGGGGCGAAGAAAACAAATTTCATTTTAACAAGGACTGAAAATGAATATTAAAACTCAGCTTATTCAAATTATAATACGTGCGACAGAAACGGATACACTGAAAAAAATAGTTTTTTCACGTCCTGTAGGAGACCTTCCTCAAAAGCAGAGCGGACGCTTGTGCTTACACAATCAGAAAAAATTTCTCGCATTTGAGGCAAGTGAAAAAAACGGCAAGGTGTCCCACGTAAATATAGAATCGGAAAAATTGGAAAATGAGATTTCAAAGCTTATCGATGGATATTCTCAGGTCAATCTGATAAGCTCCGCAGGAGATGCCGAATATAAAAGAAACAAAAAAGGCAACGAAGTCCTCCTCGGCGGCAATGCACTGATAAAGGCTCTGTCTTTGCCTGTTTCCGATGAGATAAAGATAGCCCCCACCGATTTTGACAGACAGAAAAAGTATATTCTCAGCGGTAAAGAGGATTTTTTGAAATTCCTTGCCGTAAGTGACGAGAACGGACGTGTACACGATAAAAAGCAGGGCAAATTCCGTCAGATAAACCGCTTTCTCGAGCATATTGAAGATATCTACGGGGAATTGTCAAGCGAGGGTAAATTAACGGTTTATGACCTCTGTTGCGGAAAAAGCTATCTCAGCTTTGCGGTTTATTACTATTTGAGGTATATAAAAAACCGAGAAGTTGATATGCTATGTATAGACTTAAAGAGCGATGTCATCGACTACTGCGCATCCGTCGCCACTTCCGTAGGCTTTGACGGAATGAGGTTTATCTGCGATGATGTGAGAAACACTCCGCATAATATTCAACCCGATATGGTAATTTCTCTGCACGCTTGCGACATAGCGACAGATATTGTTATAAATCACGGAGCAGAGCTGAGAGCTAAGGTGATTTTGTCCACTCCCTGCTGTCATCACTATCTTAACAGCAGAATCAGCGCTCCCGAGCTTTCCTTTGTTTCCTCTTACGGTCAATTGAGAAACAAGCTCTGCGAGGCTCTCACTGACGGATTACGTCTTTTGAGACTGCGCTGTCACGGATATGATGTTACGGCACTTGAGCTTACCGATCCCGATGACACACCTAAAAATACGCTTTTGCGCGCTATTTTAGACGAGAGCTATGATATAAGCTCGGAGGAAGCCGAAAAGCGTTTGGAGGAATACAATTCTTCCCTTTCGTTTGTTCTCGGAGATGACATTTCACATTATCTGGAGGAAATAAAATGACCTTCATTACTAACTCTCCGAATGAAACAGAGGATATCGGCAGACGTCTCTCCGAATTTCTTTTTGAAAAAGGGGAAAGAAAAGCTTTCATTGCTCTTTACGGAGATATGGGCGTAGGAAAGACCGCTTTCACAAGAGGCTTTGCTTCTGCGCTTTCTCTTTGCGGAGTAAGAAGTCCTACCTACACTATTGTAAATGAATACAGAAACGGCAGGCTTCCCGTATTTCATTTTGATATGTACCGCATTGAGGATGAGGATGATCTCACCTCTATAGGTTTTTATGACTATCTTGAAAAGGATGGATACTGCATCTGTGAATGGAGCGAAAATATTATAAGCGAAATTCCTTTCGATGCGATCTCCGTTACTATCAAAAAAACACAAAAAGCAGACGAAGAAAGAGAGATCATTATAGAAGGAGGAGATTTACTTGAAGATTTTATCGCTTGACAGCACGGCAAAGGTAGCCTGCGCCGCAGTATGCGAAAACGAAAAAATGTTATCCTCCTTTGTGTGTCACAACGTTCTTTCTCACAGCGAGCTTTTGCTTCCAATGGCGGAACAGGCTATGCGGCAGGCAGGTGTGTGCATTGATGATATCGAGCTTTTTACTTGCACTGTAGGTCCCGGTTCCTTTACCGGCGTGCGCATAGGAAGTGCAGTAATTAAGGGTTTATCATTCGGCAGAAACACCCCTTGCGTTCCCGTATCAACACTTCGCTCCTTGGCGCAAAACCTTGTCGGGCTTGAAGGAATTTACTGTCCTCTTATGGATGCGAGAAGAAACCAGGTGTATAATGCACTTTTCGAATACAAGGACGGAGTGCTTGTAAGACTTACCGAGGACAGGGCAATTTCCCTTGAGGAATTAGCACAAGAGCTTTCTCTGAAATATTCCGACAGGAAAATATATCTGTCGGGAGACGGATATGAGATAGCAAAGAAATTTCTCGCTTCGTTCCCGCTTTTGATACAGGAAACTCCTGTATCTTTAATAAATCAAAATGCCGTTTCTACCGCTATTTGCGCATATGAGATTTTCAAGGACGGGGGCGCGGTCGACGACCTTTCCTTTGCGCCGACATATCTCCGTATGCCTTCGGCAGAGCGTGAACGACTTGAAAAGCTGAAAGAAAATAATAAATGACTGGAGATATCAGTATGAAAAAAATTTATATTGGTGCGGATTCCGCCGGATATTTTATGAAGGAAGAGCTTATCGGCTATATAAAGGAAAAGGGCTATGAAGTAATCGACTGTGGAACCGACAGCGCAGATTCCTGCCACTACCCCGAATTTGCCTCGGCTGTTGCCAAAAACGTCCAGAAGGACCTTGAAGGCTCTTTCGGTATTCTGGTATGCGGAACAGGCATCGGAATGAGTATGACAGCAAACAAATACAAGGGCATTCGCGCAGCCGTTTGCGGCGACACCTTCAGCGCAAGAATGACTCGTATGCATAACGATGCTAATGTGTTGTGTATGGGCGCAAGAGTAATAGGCATCGGACTTGCTAAGGATATCGTTGACCTTTTTCTCTCCTCCGAATTTGAAGGAGGCCGCCACGCCGTTCGTGTTAATATGATTGCAGATGTTGAGTCTGCCGAAAAATAATTGATGAATAAATACAAAAAGCTTATTTCCAATACTACTATTTTAGGAATTGGAACCTTTGGTTCAAAGCTACTTGTTTTTTTACTTGTACGCTTTTACACCTCCTGTCTCACCGCTGAGCAATACGGCACCGCAGATCTTATTACGCAAAGCGCTAACTTTATAATACCCTTGTTCTCACTCGGTATTTTTGATGCCGTATTTCGATTTTGCATAGATGATACCGACAACCGAAAAAGAATACTTTCTACGGGCGTAGCTGTATTTGCTTTAAGCGCTGTAGTTTTTGCGTTTCTCACTCCGCTCTTTAATTTTGTAGAGATGCTCGAGGGGTACGGATGGCTTATCACGCTATACGCTTTTTCCTCATGTCTGCACTCGATATTCGCGCAGTTTATTAGGGCTAAAGGGCAAATGAAGCTATTCGCGCTTCAAGGAATTATAGGTACTGTTTTAACCATTTTGTTTAATCTGATATTTCTGCTCGGGTTTAAGCTCAATGTTTTAGGGTATGTTCTGTCTGTAGTAATTGCGGATGCTCTCTGCTCTGTTTTTCTGTTCATTGCGGCAAGGCTTTACAGAGAGATAAACTTTTCTCTTGCAGAGCTTGACACGGCAAAGAAAATGCTTCGTTACAGTCTCCCTCTTATTCCGACAACTATCTTCTGGTGGGTCACAAACGTAGCAGACAGATATATGGTACGACACATTATAGATGCAGAAACAAACGGGCTTTATGCGGTATCTAACAAGCTCCCCACTATTTTAATTCTGCTTTCGGGCATTTTTTGCGAAGCATGGCAGTATTCCGCAGTAAAGGAAAAAGAGGAAGGCGGAGACGCTCATTCCGACTTTTTTTCGAAGATCTTCGATAATTTTCAAGCCGTTATGTTTATTGCCGCAACCTTTCTTATCGCATTTTCACAGCTTGCGACAAGAATACTGACTACATCGGCATATTATGAAAGCTGGCAATATATACCCATTCTGTCATTGGCTACCGTATTTTCCAGCCTCGTCACCTTTATGGGTGTAATTTATCTTATGGAAAAAAAGAGCATGCTCTCCTTTTATACCGCTATGATAGGAGCCATACTCAACATTATACTGAATTCAATTTTAATTCCCACGCCGCTCGGCGCAAACGGTGCGGCTATAGCCACATTTGCAAGCTATTTTGTGGTTTTTATAATTCGTGCGGTGAACACCCGCAAATATATAAAATTCAAAATGAATGTTCCTATACTTGCTTGCAATACGGCAGTTATAATTGCGCAGATATTTATTTTGCTTAGCGCAAAAAGCTATCCCTTGATACCGCAAATTCTGTGTGTGTTAGCGATCTGCTTATTAAACGGAAAGCCGATATTCAAAACGGCTTCTTATTTACTAAAAAGCTTTATACAAAAAAGGCATATTTGATTATGCCTTTTTTAATATGATCTCAGAGGAGTTTATTATGCAACGCATAACTGATATGACATCGGGAAATATAACACGGCAAATTCTCAGATTTGCATTCCCTTTGATAATAGCGAACATAGGTCAGCAGCTTTACATGATAGTAGACGCATCAATCGTCGGGCTTGGCGTCGGAGTAAAGGCTCTTGCCGCCGTTGGCTCTACCGACTGGAGCTATTGGCTTATTTTATGGACTGTCATGGCTTTGACACAGGGCTTTGCTACCTTTGTTTCAAGATATTTCGGAAAGCAGGATTTCGAAAATCTTCGCAAATCTATCGCTATGTCTGTAATTCTGTGTTTGATAATAGGCGCTTCTCTGACTGTAGTCGGATTTTTCGCCGCACGCCCGGTCCTTGAGCTTTTAAAGACACCGTCAGATATAATAGACAGTGCCGAGACTTATTTACTGACGATGATATCGGGAACTCTTATAGTGGCATCTTATAATATGTCTGCTTCTATCCTCCGCGCGTTCGGTGACGGAAGATCCCCTCTTATAGCGATGATAATTGCCGCAATTCTTAATATAGCTTTAGACCTTACGTTTGTACTTTTATTTGATATGGGCATTTTCGGAGCGGCTCTTGCCTCTGTTATCGCTCAATTTGTATCGTTTTTATATTGCTTTCATCAGATAAAGAAAATCGAATACGCAAAACTAACGAGAGAGGACTTCAGAATTGACGCAAAAATGATAAAAGAGCTTCTTGTGTTCGGTATACCGCTTGCGCTTGAGCATATTGTTATTGCGCTGGGAGGAATTGTTCTGCAGTCCACTATCAATGCGCAAGGCAGCATCTTTGTTGCGGGATATACCGCCACGAACAAGCTCTACGGTCTGTTAGAATGTACCGCTATTGCGCTTGGAATGGCGTTTTCTACATTTTCGTCTCAAAATTTCGGGGCAGGCAATAAGAAAAGAGTTATTGAAGGCATAAGAAAAGGAACAGCTCTGACTGTAGGAATTGCAACGGCAATCGCCCTATTCTTCATCTCACTCGGCAAATATATGCTTCGCTTGTTTATAGATACGAAAGAGACGGGCGCAAATGAGGCACTGAAAATCGCTTATGACTACTTGTTAATAATGACATTCTTTTTAATAGTTCTCTATCTGATACACGTATACAGAAACGTTATGCAGGCTATGGGAATTTCGGTCTGGTCTATGGTTTCGGGATTTTCCGAGTTTGTCGTGCGTGTTTGTATGGCTAAGCTCATAATACCCATAATAGGCAGTAACGGCATATTTTACACAGAACCGCTTGCTTGGATTGCGGCATTGCTTTTCATATTTATTCCGTTTCTATATTATAAAAAGAAGCTGCTGCTCAGGATTTAGAACTGACCTTTATCTCACTCGGCAACATTCCCATCAGTTTTTTATACGTTCTTGAAAAATATGACAGATTATGAAAACCGCTTGAAAATGCGCTCTCTGAAATTCCTACCCCATCCTCAATCATTTTCTTTGCGTTTTGACAACGCAGATAATTGAGGTACGGTATTGCGCTCTGCCCTGTTATTTCTCTGAAAATATGAGAAAAATAATACTTGCTTACACCTATTTCACCGCACATAGCATCCAGCGTGATATCATCCGACAGATGCTCATACATATAGTTTATTGACTGCTTTACTATATGAAACTTCTCCGCGCTTTCTGTATCGGAATCGGCATCCTTCACGCGCGAAAGCAAGGCAAATAACACCTTTACGTATCCAATAACCACTTGCTTATATGAGCTTTCTTTTTTCTCAAATTCCAAAATTATTTTTTTATAAATATCTACTATTTCGGAGGAATTGCTTTTTGTCGGAAGGCTTGATATACCGCTCATATGCTCTATATTGGGAATCAAGCAGTAATACACGCACTCATCTGTGTCTGACCTTACCTCATGCAAGCGCCCGGGAGATATTATAACCAAGTCTCCTCTGCTCGCCTTTATTACATTATCGTCAGAATGTACAGAAGCATTGCCGCTTATAAAATACAATAGCTCGGGATGTTCATGCCAGTTTGTGATGAATGCTTCCCCTTTTTTTCTTTCATCCAAATGAAATATTATTTTAAAATTTTCGTCTTCATAACGGTGAAGCTCGTATGACATATTTATACTCCTTTTGTTAAAAAAACAATTCGCTTGCAAGGCTTTCGCCATATATTATATCATAAAAGCTTCAATAAAGCAAGATTGTGTCAAAGAAAAACATTTTTATTACTTTACAAATACAAAAAAAGGTTGTATAATTAAGATGTACGTTTAATTTTACAGGAGGAATTAACAAATGTATAATTTTCCAATTGGTGTTATTACCGACAGCTTCAGAGTGCCTTTTAAGGAAGCTGTGAAGAAAGCGGCGGCGATTGGTGCTGACGGCATTCAGTCATATGCTGTAAAGGGTGAGCTTTCGCCCGAAAATCTTACTGCCGAAAAGCGCAAGGAAATTCTCGCTATCGTTAAGGATAACGGACTTCGTTTTTCCGCTCTTTGCGGAGACTTCGGTCAGGGCTTCGGCGATCCGAAAAAGAATCCCAAGCTTATTGAGGACTCCAAGAGAATTCTGGACCTCAGCCTTGAATTTGAGTGCGGAATAGTTACTACACATATAGGTGTTGTTCCGAACGATCCAAATCATGACCGCTATAAAATAATGCAGGAGGCTTGCTTTGAGCTTAGCCAGTACGCAGATAGCTGTAACGCTCACTTTGCTATTGAGACAGGTCCCGAGACCTCTGCTACCTTGAAGGCATTTCTTGACACCCTTCACTCTCGCGGTGTAGGTGTAAACCTTGACCCTGCTAATTTGGTAATGGTTACAGGCGACGATCCTGTTAAGGCGGTTTACAATCTTAAGGATTACATAGTTCACACTCACGCAAAGGACGGAAACAAGCTGACCGACTGCGATCCCGAGGTAATTTACCACGTTATTGAAGATGTCATCGCAGAAGGCAAGGCGTTTGAAGAGGTTCCGCTCGGAAAAGGAAGCGTAGACTTTCCCGCATATCTTGCCGCTCTCGAGGATATAGGCTATAAGGGCTTCCTAACAATAGAGAGAGAGGCGGGAGCTACACCCGAAGCAGATATAAAGATCGCTTATGACTTCTTGAAGTCTATAATCAGCAAGTAAAAAACGTTTTATTTTAAAGCAGGAGGTTTAAAAGATGCTTGTTTCAGTTACCAGCTACAGCTTTTTACGTTGGATAAAGAAAGGTTTGGAAACCGACCTTTCTATTATCAAGATAGCAAAGGATATGGGCTTTGATGCCATAGAATTTTCCACACTTAACGTGCCTGAGGGCAAGACCAAGGAAGAGTGGGCGACGATGCTTGCAGAAGAAGCAAAAAAGCAGGATCTCAAGGTTATATGCTATTCTGTCGGCGGAAATTTAATTACAGGCGACCTTAAAGAGCAGGTTGAGACCTTAAAGCAAGAGGTCGATATTGCCGCTATTCTGGGCGCAAGTCTTATGAGACATGATATAGGCTACACCTTCCCTCACACCGTAAGCTTTGCGGCAGAAACAGAAAAATTCTGCGAAGCAATAAGAGAAGTTGCCGACTATGCAAAGACCAAGGGCGTTAAGACTATGTCCGAAAACCACGGAAGATACTATCAGGATATCGACCGTGTTGAAGAGGTTTACTATACTGTAAATCACGAAAACTACGGTGTTCTTATCGATATAGGAAACTTCCTCTGCGCCGATGTAGATCCATCATATGCGGTAGGCAGACTCGCAAAAACAGCGACACACGTTCACTTGAAGGACTTTTTGAAGAAGCCTATTATAGGTAAGGAGCAGCCTGCGGGTTGGATAGTAACGAGAGGCGGAAACGCCCTCAGAGGAACAGTCCTCGGCGACGGAGTCGTTCCGCTTGCTTCCTGTCTCTACGCCTTGAAGTTCGGCGGCTATAACGGCTATCTGACCGTTGAATTCGAAGGTCCCGAAGAAATCGACTACGCACTTACCACCGCTCTTAAGAGAGTAAGGGCTCTCATAAACTGACTTGGCCTATAAATGTATAAATAGAAAATGGCACTTAACGTGATACTATTAACGGAGTATTCACGCTAAGTGCCGTTTTTTATTTTGAAAATCTCTTTTTTATAGCTCGGCAAGCTTTTCTACCGCTCTGCATTCCTCTATACATTTTCCGTGTTCTTTTATGTAGGCGAGCTCTATCATTCCGTGACGGCGCTTTGCGTATTCCTCAATAAAGCTATACTCGCTTATAAAGCCCGAGTTCATTATACTGTTTTGTAATCTCTCGTGTATTACCAGATCATATCCTCCGCTATCTGAATAATACAAGCCGCTTTCAAGCATATAGCCGAGCTTTTTTAATTTTTTACATACCGTGATCACGTCTTCTACGCTTTCAAAATGATATATTCCTATTCTTCCTCTCAGCATAGAAAAGCTTGTTTTTCTCGACAGCGCATCCTCGGGGAGAGCGGAAGAAAGAGCGCCGAGCTTGGTAACATACATTTCACATCCGCCGCCGCGTGACGGATAGACCTGAATAAAGACCTTTTCGCTCGCCGCATCAAAGCCTGTTTTGTGCTTTGCTTCATCGAGTATTTGCCAGAAGGCTCTGCGAGTTTCTGTATTGTCATAGTCTATAGTGTCATTATCAAGCTCATATTTCTGCATATCGCTTGCACTCAGCATAACCTTAAGCTTCGTATCACTTATGAGTATAAGTTCCATATCTGATTCCTTTCCTGCAGTTTCTCATACATCTTAATATATTAATATTATACTCATAAAATTCAAAATTGTAACTGCAAAAAATATAGAAATATATCATAAAAATAGAAAAAAGGGTATATGAGAGTTGATTTTTTCCCATATACCCAATACTTGCATTTCACTTTTTGCGCTTTATTTCTTCAATTATATCACGCGCGCTAATGTGACAGTAGGAATAATAGTCGGTGTTTTCACATGGAATGGCAAAATTGTCTTTTATTGCGAGAATTGAATAGTTTTCTGCCTGCGCAAATTCTTTTCCCCTGTCAAGGCGCAAAAGCTCATCACGTAAGAGCATTCCCGCTCCGCCGTAATAGATTCCTTCTTCAAGGAAAACAATTCCGCATTTTTTCTTCGGCAGAACGAGAGACAGCTCTTTCGCCATAATATCGTACGGCTTGAGCTTTTCAAGCAGAATCAGACCTGCTTTTATATTTTCCGTATTGAGCTGCTTCTTTGCGTTTATTGCTTCTTTCACTATACTTCCATATGAAATTATTATTGAGTCAAGCTCATCATCGGTAGAAAAGTCGCATCTTATGCCGAAATTCTCATAATCTCCTTTCGGATAAAATGTGGCTGTAATTTCGGCGTCATCTGTCGAATTCGGATATCTTATCAATGTTGGTACGCTCATATCTACACTTTTCTTCAATATTTCACGCAGTGAAGAAAGTGTGGCAGGAACATATATAGAAAACTCGGGAATATGAGAAACAAAGCTGACATCGAAAATTCCGTGATGTGTAGCGCCGTCCGATTTGGCAAGTCCTGCTCTGTCCGCGCAAATGCAGACAGGTAATTTTTGCAGAGCTATATCGTGCAAAAGATTGTCATAGCCTCTCTGCAAGAAAGTGGAGTAAACCGCAAAATAGGGCTTCATACCGTCTGCGGCGAGTCCTGCCGCAAATGTAAGCGCATGCTCCTCTGCTATTCCGACATCAAAGAATCTGTCGGGATATTTTTTTGCAAAATTATTGAGTCCTGTTCCGTCTGCCATAGCAGCGGTAATTGCGCAAATTCTGTTGTCCTTCTCTGCCAATTTTACAAGCTCGTCTCCAAAGGCTTCATGGAAGGTCTCGCCCTGCTTCTTATTTACATAGACACTGTGGAAAAGGTCAGGTTGGGTTTCTGCCGGAGAATATCCGAGTCCTTTCTTCGTTTTTAAATGGATTACTACGCTTTCTCCTTTGTTTTTTGATTCTCTCAGTACTCGCTCAACTGTCGCATAATCGTTTCCGTCGGCGGGTCCTAAATAGAAAAGTCCGAGCTCTTCAAAATAATTACTCGCATAGAGACTGTTTTTTATCCATTGCTTGACTTTTTTGATCAATGAAAAGAGGGGCTTTCCGAGAAGCGGCATTTTGCGGAGAAATGAAATAGTTCTGTTTTTGGTCTGAAAATATCGGCGGGAGGTGCGGATATGAGCCATATATTTCGCAAATCCGCCTATGTTTTTTGAAATAGACATTTCATTTTCATTGAGAATGATTATCAAGCGCAGGTCTTTTTTTATATTGTTAAGCGCCTCGTGTACCATTCCGCCCGTGAAAGCGCCGTCGCCTATTACGGCTACGGTATAAGCGTCGCTTCCCTTTATTTTATCCGCTTCGGCAAAGCCGAGCGCGGCAGAAACCGAGGTGCTGCTATGCCCTGCGCCGAATGCATCATGCTCACTTTCCTCGCGGCGAGTAAAGCCTGATATACCGCCTATCTGACGAAGATGTGAAAAGCTGTCCTTTCTGCCTGTCAAAATCTTATGGACGTAGCTCTGATGTCCGACATCCCAGATTATATGGTCTTTTGGGGTAGAAAAAACACGGTGCAACGCAATGCTAAGCTCCACAACGCCCAAATTTGACGCTAAATGACCGCCCGTGCGGTTTACATTTTCGACTAAAAAAGCTCTTATCTGAGATGCAAGCTCGGGCATATCCTTTTCGGGCAGTGCTTGCAAATCTTCGGGAGTATTTATTTTATCGAGAATAGAATATTTTTCTTCCATACAAGCATCTCAATCCTTATCCTTATAGTGTGTAAGCATTTTGTCCTGTGACATATCTGCTTTTTTGGGAGCGTGTCCTACTGTTTTTTTATACGCTCTGTAGAACGAGGAATAGTCCCCGAAGCCGACGCGGAAGGCGGCATTAGAGGCAGTCTCGCCACTCTCAATCATTTCTTTTGCAAGCATAATTCTCTTACTGTTAATATATCCCACAATAGAAACTCCGTTATACGCCTTAAAAGTTCGGCAGAGGTAAAATTTACTGACATAAAACTTTTTAGCAAGCTCGTCAAGTGACAGAGGCGCGGAAATATTTTCATTCAGATATCGGGTCACCTTAGCCCCCAAAGGCTCACTTTCCGACTTCTTTTCGGTAGGAGAGGCGACGGAAAGGAGAACCAGAAGCTCACCCAAAAGCATTTTTGTCATAATTTTAGCTTCGGCTTTAGGAAGAACCGAAAGGTTATTCAAGCGTTCATAGACGGACAGAACAGAAAGAGGAATGTCCATAGCGGAATAAAAGTTACCCTCGCCCAACGGTTTTTCATCAAACCTCTTGACTAAATATTCGGAATCGCCCTGTAAAAAGGATTTATCGAAATGAATAACATACCTGTCATACACATGGTTCGGAGAAACATCTACGTAATGAAATTCATTCGGGCAAAAAACCATCAGTGTATTTGCGCAAAGCTCATATTCGGTTCCTTCAACAACATATCTGCCTTCTCCGTCGACGACATAAATTATTTCATATCCGCTATGACAGTGACGGCTGTAATCGGCGGGATCGGGATGCTCGTCGTGCAAATTATAATATATTATTTTTTCATTATCCATACGCAGACCCCTTTTAGAAAACTCGTTAAAAAGACTTCATGATTACAGTATACCACAACAGAGCAATATTTGCAATAGCATTTACAACAATAACAATGGAAAATTTCAAAAATATACACTATAATATATATGAAAAATGTTTATAACAAGGAGATCTGCATATGAAATTAGGCGCACAATTGTATTCCCTAAGACAGTTTACTCAGACATATGAGGATTTGGACACCACCTTTGCGAAAATTAAACAGATCGGCTATGATGTGGTACAGGTTTCGGGCATCGGACCTATCTCTGCCGAGCAGTTGGCAGAGCTTTCTAAAAAGCACGCACTTCCCGTCACTTGCACTCATTCACCTATGGACAGGATTTTAACCGACACAGACGCTCTTATTGCAGAGCATAAGATCTACGGCTGTGACGAGATAGGTCTGGGAGGAATGGGCTATGACAACTACAGCACCTTGGAAAAAGCGAGAGAGATGATAGAGAAATTCAGGGAACCTGTTAAAAGGATCATGGATGCGGGAATGACATTCGCATACCACAATCACAGTAAGGAATTCCTTGATATCGGCGGAACATGCTTCTATGATCTTCTTATCGAGGAGTTTCCCGAGATAAACTTTATTCTTGATACATATTGGGTAGTTTATGCGGGAAGAGATCCTGTAGATTACATCAAGCGTATAAGCGGCAAGAGAATCAAGAACATTCACTTCAAGGATATGGAAACAGAGGGTCAGGGCAGAATCTGCGCTTGCGGAAACGGAATTATCGACTTCAAGCCCATTTATGACACTTGTATCAATGAAGGTATTCCCTATGCACAAGTAGAAGAGGACAACGCACAGGAAGCATACGGAGATGCTTTCGAGCAGATGGCAATAAGCTATAAAAACCTTAAGCCCCTTTTTACAAAATAAATATAAATTAAAAGGAGATCTACAATGGTAAAATTTTATTTTTCCGCATTTGCGGATGAAGCAGGCGCAAGCATTGATGAACAGATCGCCGCATTGAAGAGAAACAACATCAGCTACATTGAGCCGAGAGGAATTGACGGTCAGTGTGTTATCTTCAAGACAGACGATGAGCTTAAAGAGATCAGACGCAAGCTTGACGAGAACAAAATCAAGGTTTCCTCTATCGGCTCGCCCATAGGTAAATATAACATTACTGACGATTTTGACACACATCTTGTTGACTTCAGAAAGGCAATAAATGCGGCAAAGATCCTCGGCACAAAGAACATCAGAATGTTCAGCTTCTTTGTTCCCGAAGGAGAAACTGCAAAGTACCGCGATGAAGTTATCAGACGTCTTTCCGTAATGCTTGAAGAGGCTGAGAAGGAAGGCATCACGCTTTGCCATGAAAACGAAGCAAAGATATACGGTCAGAATGTAGCAGAGGTAAAGGATCTTCTTGAAGCACTTCCGAGCCTCAAGGGTATCTTTGATCCCGCAAACTATTTGCTTACAAACAACAGCCCTGTTGCAGGCATTGACGCTACTCTTCCCCACCTCGAATATATGCATATCAAGGATGCTCTCGAATATGAAAAGATGATAGTTCCCGCAGGCGAGGGCGAAGGACTTATCGGAGAGGCTATCGTTAAGGCTAACGATTATTTCGAGGACAAAACAATTCTTCTGACACTTGAGCCTCACCTTGCAAGATTTGTCGGTTATTCCGATCTTGATTCCCGCACATTGAAGGGCAAGCATTCCTTCGCAAATACCAATGATAGCTTCGATTTTGCTGTAAAAGCTCTCGAAAAGGTAATGACTCAGCACGGATTTGAAAACAACTCCGATAACTCCTGGACTATGCGTAATTTCGAAAAGGTTCGTTTCGGAATCGTAGGTATGGGCAACCAGGGTAAGCTTTACGCTAAGCATCTGACGGAAAACAAAATAAGAAACGGTGTTCTCGGCGCTATGTGCGACAATAACCCCGCAGCTCTCGACAAGGCGAAGGAGCTTTACGGCGAAGGCTATGCATATTTTGCAGACGCTGAGGAAATGATGAAATCGGGACTTATTGATGTTGTTCTTGTAGAGGTTCCCCATTATCAGCACTCTGATATCGCTATTATGGCGATGAACAACGGCTTGCATGCGGTTGTTGACAAGCCCGCAGGAGTTCACACCAAGCAGGTAAAGGAAATGCTCGAACGCCACAAGACAAGCGACAAGCTTCTCGGAATTATGTTCAACCAGCGCACAAACCCCTGCTTCAAAAAGATGAGGCAGATGATTGCCGACGGTGAGCTTGGAGAGATCAAGCGCACAAACTGGATAATAACCACATGGTACAGATCCCAGGATTACTATGACAGCGGAAGCTGGAGAGGTACATGGGACGGCGAGGGTGGAGGCGTGCTTTACAATCAAGCCCCTCATCAGCTTGATCTTTATCAGTGGATAATAGGAATGATGCCTACTAAGGTACACTCCTTCTGCCACTACGGAAAATGGCACAATATTGAGGTCGAGGATGACGTAACGACCTATATGGAATTTCCGAACGGCGCGACAGGTGTATTTGTCACAACCACAGCAGATACTCCCGGTACAAACCGTTTCGAGATAACGGGTTCAAAGGGTACGCTTGTATTCCAGAGCAACACGCTTACATTTACAAAGCTCGAGGAGGACGAACGTGAATTCTGCTTCAAGCCCGATGTAGGTTTCAGCGTTCCCAAGAGCGCAACTTCGAAGATAAACATTTACAAGCCCATGTATGAGCAGCATGTCGCTATCCTCAACAACGTAGCAAACACAATTCTGGGAATTGAAGATCTTTATGCCCCCGCAGAGGATGGAATATGCGGAGTTGAGCTTGCAAACGCTATGCATATGTCGAGCTGGGAAAACGCTACAATCGAGCTTCCTACCGACAGTGAGAAATTCTACGAAAAGCTCATGGTGAAGGTAGAAAACGCCAAAAACAGAGCAAAATAAAAAGCAAATAAACAAAAATAAATAATTACCGAAAGGAGAAAAAAGAAATGAAAATGACATTTCGTTGGTACGGTGAAAAAGACCCTGTTACGCTCGACAAGATAAGACAAATACCGAACATGACAGGCGTTGTCACCGCACTCTACACTATCCCCGTAGGCGAAGTATGGGACAGCGAAAGTATTCTTGCGCTCAAGAAGGTTATCAATGATAACGGTCTTGAAATGGAAGTTATCGAAAGCGTTCCTGTACATGAGGAAATCAAATTGGGTTCTCCCGCCCGTGAGAGGTACATCGAGAACTACAAGCAGACTATCCGCAATTTAGGCGCTGCAGGTGTTAAAGTAATCTGCTACAACTTCATGCCTGTATTTGACTGGGTAAGAAGTGAGCTTAAGTACGTAACAGAGGACGGCTCAAACTGCTTGGCTTACAGTCAGGAAACACTTTCCAAGCTCGACCCTAAGAAGCAGTCCCTTTCTCTTCCCGGCTGGGATGAAAGCTACACGAAGGATGAGCTTGCAGAGCTTCTTAAGAGATATGAGGCAGTTAATGCCGATAAGCTCTTTGAGAACATGGTATACTTCCTTGAAAAGATCATTCCCGTTTGTGAGGAATGCGATGTTAAAATGGCGGTACATCCCGACGATCCGCCGTGGAGTCTCTTCGATCTTCCCAGAATTATCTGTGACGAAGCAGGTATTGACAAGCTCTTTGCGGCAGTTGACAGCAAGTATAACGGCATAACCCTTTGCACAGGCTCTCTTGGCGCAAACAAGGGCAATGACTTAGTTAAATTAGCTGCTAAATATGCGAAGATGGGAAGAGTTCACTTCTTGCATGCAAGAAACATAAAATTCAAGGACGAAAATCCCGAAACTCTCTTCTTCCATGAAAGCCCTCATCCCACAGAATGCGGCTCTCTCGATATTTACGGAATTATGAGAGCTCTTTATGAAAACGGATTTGAAGGCTACACACGTCCCGACCACGGAAGAAACATCTGGGGCGAGGATGGCAGACCCGGTTACGGTCTCTTCGACAGAGCGCTCGGCGCGGTTTATCTCTCGGGACTCTGGGAAGCTATCGGCAAGACCTTGAAGAAATAAGGCATTTCCGAATACTGTTTTATTCGGTGTCAACAATAAAATAACAGGAGATAAAAAAATGAAACTTCCTTTTAAAATTGATTTATCAGAAAAGGTTGCCGTTGTTACAGGCGGTGGCGGAGTTCTCTGCTCTTCATTCTCCGAAGCTCTCGCTGAGTGCGGCGCATCTGTCGCTGTGC
>SVQV01000033.1 GCA_015065175.1 Oscillospiraceae bacterium
ATGATTATGGTATCCAAGCTTGATACCCGCTTCTTCGAGGTAGGGGTACGCATAGTTAAGAATTCTTACAGTCTCGTCAAAGCTGAGACCTGTTCCGGGAACGATGAGACGCTTGTTTCCTATAGCCTTATGATAAGCAACAGTTTCCTTTATTTTTTCCTCTGTAAGCTCGGCAAGACCTGTATGTGTGCCACTGATCTTAAGATCGTATTTTGCCAAAAGCTCCTTTACTTCCTCGGGAGAATGACCGAAAAAGCCTGCAAATTCAACAGATTTGTATCCTGCCTTTGCTACTGCCGCAAATGCATCTTCAAAGCTTTCCTTCGCAACAGAACGAATGCTGTACAACTGAATGCCGTATTCCATATTGAATATTCCTTTCAAACTTAAATTTGAATTTGTTTTAAAAGTTTAAAACTTTCAATTTTATTATAGACTCTTTAACTGTAAAAAGATATAACAAAATTGACAAAATATAAAAAATATTTGTCTTTGAAGGGTGAACAGACAGAGTAGCAGAAATATCTATAAATATTCTAACAAAAACACATAAAATGTCAAGACTTTTTATAAAAATAATTGTAATATATCTAAAAAGCAATTGACTTTTTCTTACAAAACCTTTATAATATTCTTAGATCATATAATATTATCTTAAAAGAAAGGAACTCGAGCTTTTTAGCTTGGGGGGAAGTAAAAATGAATTACGCCGAAAGCACATGGTACGAATTTCGCAGAATAGATTTTATGTTTGAAGACAGAGAAGCCATATTGGTTTTCCCGAAAGAAGAAAACAAGACACCTAAATGGATGCTCAAAACCGAATATTTCGGTGCATTCCCGTCGCTTGAAATAGATATGCTTAAGGAAGGCTATCATCTTGCATATGTAAAGAACAGGTCCCGTATAGCTACCGATGACGATATGCTCTTAAAGCGTAAATTTGCGGATTTTCTGCATGAGGAGTTCGGACTTTACAGAAAATGCGTTTGTATCGGTATGAGCTACGGCGGATATCACGCTGTCAATTTCGCATCAAGATATCCTTCTTATATATCGCTTTTGTATTTAGATGCCCCCTTGCTCTCATTCTTCGGTACGACCCCCGGATTTGAAAGCGAAGAAAACTTCCATATTGAACAGATGAACGCTATGGGATATACCTCTATGTCAGAGCTTTATGTAGATTCGGATCAGCCTATCCACAGACTTAAGACTCTTACGGATAATATGCTTCCCGTTGCGCTTGTCTACGGAGATGCCGACCACGTTGTCGATTACCGTAAAAACTCTGTTGTGCTTTACGATTATTACAACCTCAAGGGCGCGCCTATCGGTATCTGGTGTAAGCACGGCTGCGACCATCACCCCCACGGTCCCGTTGACAATAAAGAGGTAATAGATTTCATTAAGAAGCACGAACTCTAATTCAAATATAAATTTACAGCCCTTTGTTTTATGCTGCGCATAATAAAACAAAGGGCTGTTTTAGCATTATAGCCAAAACAACCCTGAAATGCAAATAATAGTTGTCAATTTGCCTTTCGCAATTGCATAGATGAAATTAAATTAATTTTTTAAGAGGAGTTTTTCCCGAAAAAGGAATTTCTCCTACTATGCCGCGGACGACTGCGGAGACCGCTTCAGGCGAGCATCCGTAGGCGTTTATGTAGGGGAGACGGGATTTGTGATAATAGCGGTAAAGATAGGGCGAGCCGAAGCAAGCGACTACCAGCTTCTCGCTCGGCAGTGCATTTGATGCCCATATCGTAGTAGCCTCGGGACCCCAGAAGTCGAGAGGTCCTATAGGGCGGTGAACGTTGCGCGAAAGCGCAAACAGAACAAGGTCGTTTTCCTCGACCAGTGGTGCGAGCGAGTCTGTCCAGCCGTTACGGCGCATAGTCGCTTTTATACCGTATTTTTCAAATTCTCCGACAAGTCCTGTAAGGATCTCGTATTCGGCATTGTCGGGAGTGACACCGACTATAAGAACGCTTTTTACTTTGTTTCGGTCTATAGGGAGCTTGTGCTTATCGTCAGAAACGAGTGTAAGTCCCTTTTCGGTTATTTCGGCGGTAATGTTGCGGAAGAAGTCCTCGTCGGCATCCGAATGAAGCTCGACTCCGTCAAGAACACCTGCATCTTTTTTGAGATTCCAAATGCGCTCGACTGCCTCGTCAAGACGCTTTTCGTCTATCTCGCCCGCGAGAATACGGCGCTCCATTTCGTCGATATATTCGACCTCGGGCCAAAGCAGAACATCATTGCCCGCCATAAAGGAGCGTATAGTGTTCTCAATGGCGTCAGCACCCGAAAAACCGCCCATTATAAGAGCATCGGTTACCGTAACGCCCTTGAAGCCTAACTTTTCTCGAAGAAGCTTGGTGGTCAGGTCATAAGAAAGGGTAGCGATAGGGTACTCTCCGTTTACCGCATCATTTTGGCAAGGTGGCATAGCATGATGCGCAACCATGATAGCAGGTGCATATTCGGCAAAAAGCTTGCGGTATACTTCACCAACGGTGGTGTCCCATTCCTCAAAAGTCATATTCGTGTCGATCGATGCAAGATGCGCGTCCACGTATGTATCATTAGCAAATCCGGGAAAATGCTTGATACACGGAATAACTCCGTGATCCTTGACAGCCTTTAACTGTTCGCGAATCATTTTTACGACAAGCGCGGGATCGTCACCCGTCGCACGTGTGGCAGTTACGGGATCGTGAACCGAGCAGGACATATCCGAATTGGGCCAATAGCACCAATTTATTCCCGAATGCTTGCAGTCCTCAGCTTGAAATTCTCCGAATTTGTATGCAAGAGCGGGGTCGCCTGCCGCACCCAGTGCCATCTGTATAGGCTTGTTTATTCCGTGAGAGGAAGCAAAAAAGCCGTTGTCAGCCACGCCTACAAGCGGAACGCGGAGATGCTTGTTATACTCTTTTACAAGCTCCGGAAATTTCAAATTTGCTTCCATATGGAAGCCCTTGACTTCAGCACCAGAGCAATGCAGACCGCCTATGGGATATCGTTCAAGGAAATTTTCAATGCTACCGCATTTTGCTATATGCTTATCGGTATGGGAAAGCACTATTACTGTCTGTCCTATTTTTTCTCGTAAAGTAAGCTCGCGCCAAGAAGTAACCTTTTTCATTTTTTAAATCTCCTTTTGTAAACAAAAATTGCAAATCAGTCGAAAATAAATGTGTCAATGATATTCAAATCCTTGTCGGCAAGGACAAATTCCGCATCAAAGCCTGCTTCTATCTTGCCTTTCTTATATCCGAGCAGACAGGCGGGTGTATAGCTTGCCGAGCGGAATGCGTCCTCCTTCGGAATACCGAATTCTATATTGGCGCAGTCCTCGTCACGTGAGGGAATGCTCTCGCATACTCTTTTCAGCTCGTCAAAGGAAAGAGCAGACACGCCGCCCCGATCGGGAAGTGAGCTTTTGGTTTTTGGTAAAATGCGTAGGCGGCGTGTGCATTGTCTTGCTGATGGGCACACATATTGTTTCTTCTTTTTTCGTTATGCGGTATTGATCAAAACCTTGACCACTCGGGGTCATAGGCGGTGCGGATGAATTGTGCCCAGCGCGCCTTGAAGCTATCCTCAAGCCCGATCGCATCAAGATCGCGGATGACCCTCTCGATATCGTAGGGAACACGGTGGTGGGTCAGGATGCCGTCCTCCTCGATCGTGTATCCCGCCTGCGGGTCGCGGTCACGCATCTGCCCGACGGCGCGGATGGCGGCGTAGCGCTTGCCATGCAGGATCCGCTCGATGCCGTGGTGATAATGCCCACAAAGGAAAAGATCGGCATCGGTGCCACCAAAGGCCGCCGCCATTTCCTCTGCCGATACGGTGGGGCGTAGATAGCCAAGTGCCGAGGGCGCACGGTGACTGCAAAAAACGCGTAGCTCGCCAAAGGGCAGCGAAAGCGTCTCGGGGCAATCAAGGATCCACTCACGCATATCATCCGAAAGCCGATCGTACGTCCAGGCATCCCATAAGCTCTTTGGCCGCTTCATGCAGCAATCGTAATCGTGGTTGCCGAGAATGCGCCGAGGGGCTATCTCACGCAGTAGTGCCGCGCACTCTGCGGGGTGCGGGCCAAAGCCCACGATATCTCCAAGGAACAAAGCCTCATCCCAATGCCCGGCATCGTTCAAAATAGCGGTCAGCGCAGGCTCGCTTGCATGGACGTCGGTAAAAATCAGTCGCCTCATAGCTCCTCCTCGGTAATGATGTGAAACAGGTTATGCATAAAGTATAGCATTTGCCCATTGTTCTTTCAAGCAAATTTGATGAAACAACAAGCAAATTTATTACAAATAAAGTGTCCGCTGTTTTTTGCCGATCAAAAAGTTCGATTTAGCCTTGGACTACTTCAGCACTCGAGAATCCGCCCATCATTAAGGCATCTGTAACCGTAACCCCGCGGAAGCCAAGCTTTTCGCGGAGAAGAGTGGTTGTCAGGCCATAGGAAAGAGTGGCAGGAGGGTATTCGCCGTCTACTGCGTCATTCTGCAATGGAGGCATAGCTCTATGCCCGACCATAATAGCGGGGGTATATTCGGCAAAAAGCTTGCGGTATACTTCACCAACAATGAAGCTGTAAGTAAACAAAAATTGTAAATCAGTCGAAAATAAATGTGTCAATGATATTCAAATCCTTGTCGGCAAGGACAAATTCCGCATCAAAGCCTACTTCTATTTTACCCTTTTTATATCCAAGGAGACAGGCGGGGGTATAGCTTGCCGAGCGGAATGCGTCCTCCTTCGGAATACCGAATTCTATAGCCTTCTTTACGCAGTCCCAGAGCGGAGTGGTGCTTCCGCAGAGTGCGCCCGATTCGGTTCTCGCAATTCCGTCCTTGATTATCATTTTCTGAGCGCCGAATTCGTAGACGTCGTCTCCGAGTCCCGCGCCCTTCGTCGAGTCGCTTATGAGGACAACTCTTTCAGAGCCGAAAAGCTTGAAAAGAATTCTTACAGCGGAGGGATGAACATGCACGCCGTCGCTTATAAGCTGAGCGTAAATGTTAGCATCAAAAGCCGCGCCTATAACGCTCGGCTCTCTGTGGTGCAGAGAGGGCATAGCGTTAAATGTGTGAGAAAGACATTTTGCGCCGCATTTGATTGCCTCTATAGCTGTATCGTAATCCGAGCGTGTGTGACCGATAGAAATAACGGCAGAGCTTTTTTTAATGAAATCAAGAGCGCCCTCTATTTCGGGGGCAATAGTTATCATTTTTACGTTAGGCAGAGCCTCGAATTTTTCAATATCGGGATACTGGATGTAATCGGGATTTTGCGCACCTATAGCCTTTTCACTTATGCACGGACCTTCAAGATGTATACCTTCTATCTTGGCACAGTCATCATCACGCGAGGGGATATTCTCGCATACTCGTTTCAGCTCCTCGTAGGGCATTGTCGTGGTAGTAGCGAGAAAAGAGGTGGTGCCGTGTGCCTTTTCATAGCGCGCGAGAGTCTTGAGGTCATAATCCATGGTATCTACCCCGACCGCGCCGTGTATATGAATATCGAAAAGACCGGGATAAATATCGTAACCGCCGCAATCAATGCCCTTTCTGTCGGTTTTGCCGACAGAAAGGATCTTTCCGTTTTCGGTTACGATATCGGTCAAAATGCCGTTAAGACAGACGTTTTTTAAAATTTTCTCAGCCATTTAATTATGCACCCTTTAATTCAGAAAGAATTTTCTCTGTGATGTCCTTCATCTGCTCTAACTTGCTGTCGATATCAACTACAAGCTTAAGCTGATTTCTTGCTCTGTCGAGGTTATGCTCGGGATGAGCTACCTTGAAGTATGTGTCTCCGTTTATGTAGTCGCCAAGGAAACGTATTCCGCACTCGTATGTGAGAAGAAGCACGGAGAAGGGAAGAAGCTCTATCTCCTTCTCGGTCAGCTTCTTGTAAACAGCGGAAAGGAATCCGCGAGTGAAGCTCTCATACTTGTCAAGCTCGAAATAAACCTTGTCGAGATCCGTCTCGTCCTCTGCGGCAGAAGAACCTCCGAAGCGGAGCGCATCTCCGAAGTCATAGAGAAGCGAGCCGGGCATTATAGTGTCAAGGTCTACAACGCATACGCATTCTCCCGTATCCTTGTCAAAAAGAATATTGTTGAGCTTGGTGTCATTGTGTGTAACACGGAGAGGCAGAGACTTGTCTGCGAGCGCATCGACAACAACCGAAGTCGCCTTTTCATAAGAAAGCGCAAGCTCTATTTCCTTCTTTGCATTGTCAGCGCGTCCCGAAAGGTTGTCTGCGACTGCCTTTTTAAAGTCTGCGAAGCGCTTTTTCGTGTTATGGAAATTCGGGATGGTTTCAAAAAGAGCCGAAGCGTCAAAGCCGTCAAGTGAGTTCTGAAAATCGCCGAATGCCAGTCCTGCTTTGAAAAGTATCTCATTGTTCGATATATCGTATGAAATTCCGTTTACAAAGTTGTAAAGACGGAAATATTCATCATCGTAAACGGCGTAAGATTTGCCGTCACACGCGGGAATAACGCGCAAAACCGTGTCGGAGGTATAAGTGCCCTCTGCTTTTTTGCGCTCTGCGATTTTTTCGGTGACAAGCACTACGTTGTCCATAAGGCGAGGGGGATTTTTGAATATAGACTTGTTTATCTTCTGCAAAATATAGTTTGCATCTTCCGCCTTAACTAAATAAGTATCGTTGATATGTCCGTTTCCGTAGGGGGAAAGGTCGCTCTCGTTTTTTACTGTTACCGGGAAAAGCTTTATTACATCAAATGCGTTATATGCCATGATAAACTCCTTTGTTTGTTAAATCAAGAATAGCCTGCTTTACTTCCTCGGCATCCTCCTTGTATGTGACGCCGTACCATTTTTCCTCTGTCTTAAGAACACGTACCTTTGCGCCGTCCTTCTTTATCATATCGTCAATTACGAAGGGAAGGAAATATTCGCACTTCAAGGGATTCTCGTGCTTTTCGGAAAGGAAGGATACAAAATCGTTTTCGAGCTTTGCGAAAAAGCCTTCGTCAAGGCCCCAAAGGTTCATAGAAACTATAGTGTCAAGCGGAATACCGCTGTTCTTATCGAGAGCTGTATGCTCGGTTACGCTCTTTAAGTAGCCGTTTTCTATTTCGCATACACCGCGGCTGACAGTACCGCTCTCGGAAAGTGTCTTTCCAAGCTCGAAGCCAACCATGCAGAGCTTTTCGTCGGATATAAGCTGATCGTGAATTATCTTGTACGAGGAAACTCCGTAGTAATCGTCTGCGTTTATTACTGCGAAGGGGGTATGTATATGGTCTTTTGCACAGAGAATAGCGTGACCCGTGCCCCAAGGCTTCGTTCTGCCTTCGGGTACCTTGAAGGGAGAGGGGATTTTATCTAATTCCTGGAAAGCGTACTCGACGTCAATGAGCTTCTCAATGCGCTTGCCCGCCATTTCACGGAAGTCGTGCTCTATCTCCTTTTTTATTATGATAACAGCATGGTCAAAGCCTGCTCTTACAGCGTCGTATACCGAATAGTCGATAATTACTTCACCGTTAGGTCCTAAGGGCGCCATCTGCTTCAAGCCGCCGAAACGGCTTCCCATACCTGCCGCCATTATAACGAGAGAGGTTTCATTCTTTTTCATTTTATGATATCTCCTGTAAAAATAAATTTGACAAAATTGTACTTATATGATATATTATACAATATAAAAATAAAAATTGCAACACAAATATATTCGTTTTTAGCTCTAAATATTTGATTTCAGCTACTTTTTGACACAATACAGGAAAAACGAGGTGAGCAGATATGGAAAAATACGGCTCCTGCACTCCCGAGCAGAGAATATCATTAAGGTCGCTTTATACCGCCTTTGAAACGCAGAGAGAAAAAGAATACTATTTTGAGGGCGAAGCTCATAATTTCTGGGAAATGGTCTGCGTTCTCGGCGGCAGTATAGGCGCAACGGCAGATAATGACGTCTACTCTCTTTGCGCGGGGCAGGTAATATTTCATAAGCCTATGGAGTTCCACCGTCTTTGGTCGGACGAGGGAACATCTCCCTTTACCTGTATATTTTCCTTTTCGGGAAAAATGCCCGAATTGAACGGCAGAGTCTTTTCCTTGAGCGTAAAAAATCAGGAAAGAGTAAGACATGCGCTTTCTATGATAGAAGAGTTTTACGAGATAGACGATATAGACGTAGTTTCCGTAAAGGAGGGCAAGGAAAACGAAGCCTATTCAGCCATTTGTTATCTTGAATATCTCATTCTCTCCATAGTCTCGCAGAAGGCGGAAACAGGCGCGGAGGTATCTACTCCCAGCGCAAGAAAATATGCGGAAATAGTGGGCATAATGGATAATAATATAAATAGCAGGCTATCTCTTGAGGATATTGCGCTAATGTGCAACATGAGCGTATCAAATCTGAAAAAGGTATTCTTTCGCTATTCGGGACAGGGTGTATCAAGATATTTCTCCGAGCTGAAAATGAGGCGCGCCGTTATGATGCTCAATGACGGAAAAAGCGTGAAAGAGACGTCCTATGCCCTCGGCTTCGACGATCAGAATTATTTCAGTACGGTTTTTAAAAGAATAATGGGTAAAAGCCCTATGCAATATAAAAAAGAAAATACGTGAGGTCTTATTGTGACAAAATTACTCTTGAAACTATTTGTTAAGGATTATAAAAATACGAACAGCCAGAGTGTCAGAACCGCTTACGGAACGCTTTCGGGCACTGTGGGGATAATAGCGAATTTTTTGCTGTCTCTGTCGAAGCTCGTTATAGGAATTATGTTCGGCTCGCTGGCAATAAGCGCCGACGCTATAAACAATCTCTCGGACGCAGGCTCGTCTATACTATCGATAGTCAGCTTCAAAATGTCCTCGAAGCCCGCAGACAGAGAGCATCCCTTTGGTCATGCGAGAATAGAATACGTAGCATCTATGATAGTTTCATTCCTCATCCTTTCTATAGGAGTAAACCTTTTGAGAGAAGCAATAGGAAAGATAATAAATCCGAGCGATACCGATTTCAGCATCGTCTCTGTTATAGTTTTAAGCATTTCGATAGTAGTCAAGCTATGGCTGTATATCTTTAACAGGAGGCTCGGAAAAGCGATAAATTCGAGCGTTTTGCTTGCTTCGTCGGTAGACAGCCTTTCGGATACGGTAAGCACGTCCGCGGTTCTCGTCTCTGTCTTGGTGCTGCGCTTCTTTTCGTTGGATATTGACGCATACGTGGGAATTTTAGTCGCTCTGTTTATTTTCTATTCGGGCGCTAAAATATTGAACGAAACCAAAAACTCTATTTTGGGCGAAGCTCCGTCCTCGGAGACCGTCAAGGCGATAGAAGCCATAGTTGCCCGTTTTCCCGAAGCACTCGGCATTCACGATATGATAATACACAGCTACGGCGCGCTTCATACGATAGCATCCTTTCACGTAGAGGTGGACGGAAGCAAGGATATCTTCAAGAGTCACGATATGACCGACAATCTTGAAAAGCGCATAAGAGAAGAGCTGAACATTGAATGTACCATTCATATGGACCCACTTGTAACAGATAACGAAAGGATAAATTCATTGAGAGCCGACACACAAAAAATAGTGTCGGGAATAGACGGGCGGCTGTGTATACACGATTTTCGCGCTGTCGAGGGCGAGAGTCATACCAATCTTATATTCGATATTTGCGTTCCGTTTGAAATGAAGCAGAGCGACGCTGAGATATCCGATGCGGTCGAAAGAGAAATAAAAAAGCTCGGCTCAAATTATTTTACCGTCATACAGATAGACAGAGTATAATATAAAAACAGTATCGCAAATATTGACAATAAAAAACAAATGTGGTATACTAAGCGTGGCAGAAATGCCCGAAGGGACACCATAAACGGTGGCGGTTGCTTCCTCATTTTCGAGGAAGTCAAATCTTGTTTTGTTTTTGCCTTCCTCGATTAGAGGGAGGTGATGCTTATGTTCGTAACGTGGGAACTGTTGTTTCTCTTTGTCGGGGTAATCTTGGCATTACTTACATACGTAGACAATCATAACAAAAAAAGATAACCGCCCCAGCGACCAAACTGAAAGCGGTTAATCTTTAACTTGTTTCAATGGAAGCAACCGTCATCGGTGCCCCTTCGTATTTTTATTATACACTATCTTTCTTATTTTGTCAACACTTTTTTGGACTAAAGTGTGTATATAAAAATTTTCATCTCATATTGACAAAGCAAAAAAAGTGTGATATAATTCATTCGTATAATAAAAAAACCGTGACGGAAAAGAGTAGCTGTTGTGAGCGGCATACAGAGAGGGGACGGTAGCTGAAAGTCCTTTGCCGCGGATAGTGAAAACCACTCCCGAGTTGCAATATTGAAATATTGCCGTATTTCTGCGTTAAAGAACAGAATTTGTTAGAATTTGAGTTAAAAATTAAGGTGGAACCGTGCGTTTATGCACCCTTAGTGCTATGTAAGACATAGGCATTAAGGGCGTTTTTTATTTTATAGTAATTTTATTTCAGAGAGGATATACAAAAATGAAGGTTATTTACAATGACGGAACCGTTAAAGAGACGGTAGACAAGGAAGAGGAGCTGCACATAATAAGACATACTGCGGCTCACGTTATGGCGCAGGCGATAAAACGCCTTTATCCCCATGCGGATTTCGCATACGGACCCGCAACCGAGAAGGGCTTTTATTATGACGTAGACTTGGGAGACACCAAGCTCACCGACGAGGACCTTGCCGCTATCGAAAAGGAAATGAAGAAGATAGTTAAGGAAAATCTTCCCATAAAGCCCTTTATTCTCGACAGAGAAAAGGCTATAGCTCTTATGGAGGAGAGAAAGGAAAAATACAAGGTCGAGCATATAGGCGATCTTGCCGAGGATGCCGTTATCAGCTTCTATCAGCAGGGCGACTATATAGACATGTGTGTCGGACCGCACCTTTGCTATACCAAGGCTTTAAAGGCATTCAAGATAGTTCAGCAGTCGGGCGCATATTGGAAGAACGATAAGAACAATAAGATGCTTACCAGAATTAACGGTATAGCATTCGCAACACAGGAGGAGCTTGACAATTACCTTAAGCTTATGGAAGAGGCAGAACGCCGTGATCACCGTAAGATAGGTAAGGAAATGGGGCTCTTTATGATGAGCGACGAAGGCCCCGGCTTCCCCTTCTTCCTGCCGAAGGGTATGGCGCTTAAGAATGCGCTTATAGATTACTGGAGAGATATCCACTACCGCGATAATTACACAGAGGTCTCCACTCCTATGATAATGAACAGACATCTCTGGGAAACAAGCGGACACTGGGATCATTACAAGGACAATATGTATTCTACAACTATAGATGAGGAAACATACTGCATAAAGCCTATGAACTGCCCCGGCGGAGTTATGGTATATCGCAGTCAACCTCACAGCTACCGTGAGCTTCCTATGCGCGTAGGCGAGCTTGGTCTCGTTCACCGCCATGAGCTTAAGGGTGCGCTTCACGGACTTTTCCGTGTAAGATGCTTTACACAGGACGATGCTCATATCTTTATGCGCCGTGATCAGATAACCGAAGAAATTATGGGCGTAGTTCACCTTATTAATGAGGTATATACGAAGTTCGGCTTCAAGTATTTCATAGAGCTTTCTACACGTCCCGAGGACAGTATGGGAAGTGACGAGGACTGGGAAGCAGCAACAGAGGGACTTAAGGGCGCGCTCGAAAAGTTAGGTCTGCCTTATATTCTCAACGAGGGCGACGGAGCGTTCTACGGACCGAAGATTGACTTCCACCTTGAAGACAGCCTTGGAAGAACATGGCAGTGCGGTACTATCCAGCTTGACTTCCAGATGCCGCTCAACTTCCAGCTTGAATATACAGACGAAAAGGGCGAAAAGCAGCGTCCTATAATGATACACCGTGTATGCTTCGGCTCTATCGAAAGATTTATCGGTATCATCACAGAGCATTTCGCGGGTAAATTCCCCGTTTGGCTCGCTCCTGTACAGGCAAAGGTGCTTCTCGTTTCCGAAAAGAGCGCCGACTATGCCGAAAAGATCTACGCGAGACTCCGTGACGAGAAGATCAGATGCGAGCTTGACGCAAGAAACGAAAAGATAGGCTATATGATAAGAGAAGCGCAGATGGTAGAAAGAGTTCCTTATATGCTCATCATCGGCGCAAAGGAAGCGGAGGAAGGCAACATTTCCGTCCGTTACCGTGACACAGGCGAGACGGTTACAATGTCGCTTGACGAGTTTGTCGCAAAAATAAAGGGCGAGATAAAGGACCGCATATAATCTGAAAAGCTTTTGAAAGCAATCGGGAGGTAACAGATATGTCAGAAAAGTATGTTTTTGAAAAGCGTTGGTTTATGACCGACTTTGCAAGACTCCGCACGTTTGAGCGTGACGAAATAATTCTCTGGCTCGATAAGCTTTCCGAGCTTGGATATAACGGATACGGCCTTTATATTGAAGGCGCATTCGCCTTTGACAGCTTCAAGGGGGTCATCCGCGACGGCGTTATGACCAAGGAAGATGCCGCTTGGATCACTGAGGAAACAAAAAAGCGTAATATGATAGTATTTCCTATGACGAATGTTGTAGGACATATGGAGCATTTTTTCCGTCAAGAGCGTTTCTCGGAGCTGCGTGACGAAACTGCTACAATACATCAGCTCAATTTTCTTGATGAGCGCGCCGAGGCGTTTGCTATGGATATAGTACACGAATTTACCTCTGCGTTTCCTTGCGGTATGGTTCATATCGGCGGTGACGAAACTCAGATCACCGAAGAAAATAAGGTTGCTTACGCAAAATTCTTGGCTAAAATATGTAAGAATCTTCTTGATGAGGGTATACAACCGGGTGTATGGAGCGATATGATCTGGATGGACGGCGAGCTTACAGAATATTTTGACCGCCGAGTTTCCATATTTGACTGGAACTATTACGGACATCGCCCCGAAAGCATCGCTTTCTTTAAGGAAAAGGGCTTTGAGGATGTTGTTATATGCCCTTCGGATAACGGCTGGTCAGGCTTTATAAACTATCAGCACCCGGACGGCTGGCTTCGCGCACGCGCTGATATTCCCGTAAAGCCTTATGAGGTCGAGATGTTCTTGGAGGACGGCAGAACGCAGGGAGTTATGAACGGTCTGCTCACAAGCTGGAACAACGAGACAGGGCGCAATATGTGGGCGCAGTGGTCCGCATTTGCCCGCGCGGGACTCTATATGAGCGGAAAGCTCAAGGCAGGCGAAGAGCATGATGACGAAAAGATAGAAATGGCACTCTTCGGCAGAGTTACTCCTTACACGAGAATTACCCGAGTATTGCAGGAAGAAATACAGATACCGGATTATTTTGTTACTTGGTATCAAAAAATGAGAGGAATGCTCTTTTACTCTGATACCTTGATAAGCTTCTATAAAGATGTGAAGCGTGTAAATGCGGATTTCTTCCTCAAGTATCCGCCTGTTATAGAGCGCTTGTCGAAAGAGCTTGACACATGGATACCGGAAGGAGAATTCGAGAAGAATTGCTATACCGCTATGCGAGCAGTACTTGCTATCTTGAATGCTTCTACCGCTGTAGCTACGGCGTTGTACGGTTATCACGATTATTTCCGTGCCTCAAAGATTCAGTTTGAAAATCCGTCTCTTTTCTCTCAGATACTGTTTGATATAGCAGGCAGATTCAGACGAGCAAAGGCTGAGCTTGATACAGCTATAGCCGTACATGGTGTGGCTATAAAGGATATAGGTCATTCAAAAGTAGACCTTGAGCGCATGAAGATAGTGTCCGTAACACTTGAAAAAATAGCCGCAAAGATTGAGGAAAGAGAAGAAATGGGCGATAGAATTCCTCTGCCTCGCTTTGATTACTTGCTTGACTGTGCAATAAACGGTACATATATGGTTTAAAAATAATATTGGCGTGCCTGCTTTACGCAGATACGCCAATTGATTTGTAAAAGTCTTTTGTATTGTTGAATCTTTTGAAAAACAACATAAAGGTGATTAAAATGACAGAAAAATACATTTTTGAAAAGCGTTGGTTTATGGCCGATTTTGCGAGACTCCGCACATTTGAGCGTGACGAAATAATTCTCTGGCTCGATAAGCTCTCCGAGCTTGGATATAACGGTCTGGGCGTTTATATTGAAGGCGCATTTGCCTTTGAAAGCATTAAAGGCGTTATCCGACACGGCGTTATAACAAAAGAGGACGCGCTCTGGCTCTGTGAGGAAGGAAAGAAGCGAGACATTTTCGTGTTCCCCATGACAAACGTAGTGGGACATATGGAGCATTTCTTCCGTCAGGAGCGTTTTGCCGAGCTGAGTGACAGTAATGCGCCCTTGTTCCAGCTTAATTTCCTCGATGAAAAGGCGGAAGAATTCGCTATGAATATAGTACATGAATTCACATCCGCTTTTCCTTGCGGCACACTTCATATCGGTGGAGACGAAACTACTCTTACAGATGAAAACAAGGTCGCTTACGCAAAATTTCTGGCTAAGATATGTAAAAACCTTCTTGATGAAGGAATTCGTCCCGGAATTTGGGGCGATATGATATGGATGGACGGCGAGCTTACCGAGCATTTTGACCGCCGAGTCTCCATTTTTGACTGGAACTATTACGGACATCGCCCCGAAAGCATAGCTTTCTTTAAGGAGTGTGGATTCGAGGACGTTATCGTATGTCCTTCCGACAACGGCTGGTCGGGATTTATAAACTATCAGCATCCTGACGGCTGGAACCGCGCCCGTGCGGATATTCCCGTAAAGCCCTATGAAATTGAAATGTTCTTAGAGGACGGAAGAACACAGGACGTAATGAACGGTCTTGTAACGAGCTGGGAAAACGAGACGGGACGTAATATGTGGGCGCAGTGGTCAGCTTTTGCCCGTGCGGGACTCTACATGAGCGGAAAAATAAAGGCAGGCGAGGAGCATGACGACGAGAAGATAGAAATGGCTCTCTTCGGTAGAGTTACGCCTTACACAAAAATTACCCGTGCGCTGCAAGAGGAAATACAGAACATGCGTTTCACTTGGCCCCGCATTATGAGAGCTTTGTTGTTTAATCCGTCGGCGACAGTAGCATTTTATAATGATATCAAGAAAGCAGATGCAGACTTTTTCTTTAAATATCCGCCTGTTATTGAACGCTTGACAAAGGAGCTTGACGCATGGATTCCTGAGGGCGATTTTGAGAAGCATTGCTGTGAGGCTATGCGTGCTGTGCTTGCTATGATAAGTGCTTCTACCGCTATTGCTAAAGCACTTTACTCTTATCGCGATTATGCTTGTGCCGCAAAGCTTCAATTCGAAAATCCGTCGGTATGCTCACAGAAGCTGCTTGAGATAGCCGGCAAATTCAGAAGTGCAAAAGCAGAGCTTGAAACCGCTGCCGCAATACACGGCGTGGCTATAGAGAATATAGGTCACTCCAAAACCGATATCCCTCGTATGAAGAATGTTTGCGAAACGCTTGAAAAGATAGCGGCAAAAATAGAAGAAATTGAGTCGCAGAGCGATAGTATCCCCCTGCCTCGCTTCGATTATATGCTTGACTGCGTGGTAAACAATAAGTTTATGTTCTGATGTTTCAGGAGGAAAATATGCGTATTTATTCAAACGACGATGAAGGTGTTATTCTTTTAAAGCTAAGGGACTTAGGAGAATACACCGAGGAAAATATCCGTTCATATCCAAGGATCTACAAAAGCACGCCTTTGACAGATCTGCTTGTAAATGTAAACGCTCAGTATTCTATTTCTCCGTCAAAGGTATGGGAAACGGCGGCAAAAAGATATTTGCTCACCGAGGTGGAAGGAATAAAGGTGGACCCGAAGGGAACAGTGCTTGAAAATGCTCACCTCATGGAAGAGGCGGGTCTTGACTATTTTTCCATACTCTTTGACGAATGCTACAAGGTTGGTATACGTCCTTGGCTTTCATTCCGCATGAACGATCTCCACGACAACGGACGTGTATCGAAAACTGGTTATCCGTCTCAGTCGTGGTATACTCACAAGGCGAGAGAAAACGGACTTGTCCGCGCCTCATACCGAGAAAATGCGGGATATTATGATGATGCCTTAAACTATCTTTTGCCAGAGGTGCGCGCTCATTTCCTCGACTACATAAAAGAGCAGGTAAATGCATATTCCGTATCGGGAATCGAGCTTGATTTCTCACGTGAATTCCTGTGTTTCCCTGTGGGGCTTGAAGAAGAGGGAAGACGTGTTATGCTCGATTTCTTCAGAGAAGTGAGAGAGATAACAGAAGCAGCCTCCAAGCTTCACGGAAGAAAAATCGAAGTTATGGTCCGCGCTATGAGCAGACCTCTTGATGATTTCCGTTCGGGACTTGATGTTATCAATGCGGCTAATGCAGGTTATATTGATGTCGTTGTGCCTACTGCTCATTTCAGTACAACGGATGACGGCTGTCCCGTTGAGCTTTGGAAGCGTGCCTTGCCCGAAAACGTGCGTCTTGCGGTAGGAACGGAAATAAGCACAATGCCTACTCCGTATAAGGGCAGATGTCCCCGTCCCGATGAGATGTTCCACGGACTTTCACACAATTTCTTGTCACGGGGCGCGGATGACATCTATCTTTTCAATGAGCTTTGGGCGCATGAAATAAAAGAAGGAGACTTTGACTCCTTGCTCGCTCCTCTTTGCGACCGCAAGATGCTTAAGGAGACAAACCGCATAATTCCCGTAAGCTATGCCAATATCACAGCACCCGGTGAGCCTCAGCCTCACCGTCTGCCTTTGCGCTTGCTCGAAACCATCTGGGGCTCGTCGGAATACCGTGATCTGCGCTTCTATGTAGGCGACAACGAGGGCGAGACATTATATCTCTTTTTTGCGATAAACGTAGAGCCTGACAGACTCTCTTTATACGTAAACGGAGTAGAGCCTACCTATCTCGGAAAGTGCGAGATGCCGCAATATACCGAAAATCACGTTTTGGTCTATTCTGTACCGCCTATGAGCGGAAACGAACGCGCGCTTGAAATACGAGCGCTCGACCGTGACGGCTCTGTGGATCCCTTTATAGATTATGCCGAAATGCGCAACTATCTGTCAGTAGACCTCACTAAATAAGTTTTGCGAAATATTTTTGTTTTTAAAAGGAAAAGGGAGCTTTCGCTCCCTCGCCGTAAACAAAAATATTTCGCTTTTTATTTGTTGTACTGCTCGTTCTTATTCTGATTCTGATTCTGCTGTTCCTGATTTTTGTTCTGATTCTGGTTCTTGTTCTGGTTCTGCTGATTTTGCTGATTCTTGTTCTGGTTCTGCTGGTTATTCTGATTTTGATTCTGATTGTTCTGCATAATTTTTTAAAATCCCTTTGCTTATTTCTGACCGTAGGTCATATATAAGTATGCTTCGGCACTTTGTTTTTTATGCATTTCAAAAATAATAAAATTTTTTTCTGAAAACTATTGCAATTTGTAAAAATATGTGCTATAATTATTAGCGTAAGATGTATAAGATTAGGAGAGTGGGTTTCGCCCACTCTTTGTTTTATGTTAATTGCATTTGTTTTAAGGAGAAAAAATATTGAAGAAACAGAATATTGCAAGTACGGTAGAGGAGCTTCTAAGACCCACAGTTGAAGGCTTGGGATACTCGCTCTGGGATGTGGAGTATGAAAAAATAGGCTCCGAAATGAATTTGACTGTCACAATAGACAGAGAAGAAGGAATATGGATAAGCGACTGCGAGACCGTTCACAGAGCGATAGATCCTATACTCGACGAGGCGGATCCCATAGAGGATGCATACAGACTGAACGTGTCATCCAAGGGGCTTGAATATGAGCTTCGCACCGACAAGCATCTGCTTGCGTCAATAGGACTGCCTGTTGAAGTTCGTCTTTTTGCGGCAAAGAACGGAAAGAAGGCTTTCTTGGGAATTTTAGAGGGCTATGAAGCCCCCGATGTTACCCTTACGCTTGAAAACGGAGAAGGCTTAGTATTGAAGAAAAACGAAATTTCCAAAATATCGGTACGTTATACGGAAGAATAATCAAGAAAAAAGAAAGGATGCGGCAGGACCGCAAGGTACGGAATAAAAATGAATACAGAGTTTTTTAATGCACTTGACCTTCTCGAAAAGGAGAAGGGAATATCCAAGCAGTATATGCTTGAAAAGGTTGAGGCTGCCTTAATGAGCGCTTTCAAGAAGGAGCTGGGCGGCAACACAAATGTAAGAATTTTGCTCGATGAAAATAAAAAGGAAATGAAGGTCTATCAGCAGAAGGCGGTAGTCGAGGTAGTGGAAAACCCCGATGTAGAAATTTCTCTTGAGGATGCTAAAGAGATAAGCAAGCGCCACAAGTTAGGCGGCGTGGTTGAATTTGAGCTTAAGCCGAAGAACTTCAGACGCTTGAGCGCACAGGCGGCAAAGCAGGTAATAATACAGGGTATACGCGAAGCCGAGCGCTCCAACATAGCAAGAGAGTATGAGAGCAAGAAGGAAGAAATAATAACGGCGATAGTAGATAAGGTAGACGATATAAACGGAAATCTTATTATAGATACAGGAACGAGCAGGGCGACACTTCTGAAGTCCGAGCAGATTCCCGGCGACTCCTTCAATGTCGGCGACAGATTGAAGGTGTTTGTTACCGAAGTAAAGGGCAACGAGTCGAGAGGTCCTATAGTAACTCTCTCTCGTATCCATCCCAAAATGGTACAGAGACTTTTCGAACTTGAGATCCCCGAAATTCAGGACGGCACGGTTATTATAAAGAGCGTTTCGAGAGATGCAGGCTCGCGTACAAAGATAGCGGTATATTCAAGAGACGAGAACGTAGATCCTGTCGGCGCTTGTATCGGTAACAAGGGTATGAGAATAGGCGCTATCCTGAACGAGCTTGGAAATGAAAAGATAGACGTCATCCGTTATGACGAGGACCCTGCAAAGTTCGTAGCGGCAGCTCTTGCTCCCGCAAACATAGTTTCGGTAGAGCTTGACGGAGAGCGCACCTGCCGAGTCACGGTGACACCCGATCAGCTTTCGCTTGCTATAGGCAAGGAAGGACAGAATGCTAAGCTTGCAGCCAAGCTTACAGGCTTTAAGATAGATATTAAGGCGTAATCGGGAGGAATACCTTGAAACAGACTCAAACGGCACAGAGAAAAAAAGTTCCGGAAAGACGCTGCACAGGCTGCGGCGAGCATTTTCCGAAGATAGAGCTTATACGTATCGTCCGTTCTCCCGAGGGAGAGATCTCGCTCGATAAGAGCGGCAAAAAATCGGGAAGAGGCGCATATATATGTCCGAGCCTCAAATGCTTGAAAAAAGCCCGTAAGAGCCACAGAATAGAGCAAAATCTTGAATGTGAGATCCCCGAAAGCGTGTATGACGCATTGGAGGCGCAGTTAGGTGACGAATAACGCAAGCGAAGAACTAAAGGATATGAGAAAACGCTTTTTGTCAATGCTCGGAATTGCAAGAAAAGCGGGCAAGCTCATATGCGGAACGCCCCTCATATGCGAGGCATTGAAAAAAAAGAAAAAGCCCTGCCTTGTTATCGTCGCTTGCGACGTATCCGAAAATACAAGAAAAACATTGACTTTCAAATCCGAATTTTATAAGGTGCAGGCAATAATTTCGGATGTGACAAAGGATGAGCTTTCACATATTGTCGGAAAAGATTGTATTATAGCGGCAGTTGCGTTAACAGACTCGGGTCTGGCTGCTGAACTTTTAAAACTGTCAGGAAAGGAAGCTTCCGAAATTAAGGAAGCGTGATTTTGAATATGGCAACAACAAAAAACATAAAGCTTTCTCAGGTTTCTAAGGACTTCAATATAAAGACAAAGGACCTTATAGATCTTTTGCAGTCCTTGGGAATTGATAAAAAAACAGGTGCGTCTCTTGAAGATGAAGAATTTGAGGTCTTTTTGCAGGCATTAACAGAGCAGAATCAGATAGAAAATCTTTCTGATTATCTCAGCGGCAAGGCTACAATAGTTTCCGAAGCAAAGGAAGCCGAAATAAAGGCAAAGGCTGAAGCTGAAGCTCAAGCCAAAGCCGAGGCAGAAGCAAAAGCCAAAGCGGAAGCAGAGGCTAAGGCGAAGGCGGAAGCCGAAGCAAAAGCTAAAGCAGAAGCCGAGGCGAAAGCAAGAGAAAAGGCAAAGGCTGAGGCGGTAGCAAAGGCTAAGGCAGAAGCAGAAGCGAAAGCCAAAGCCGAAGCCGAAGCAGAGGCTAAAGCAAAGGCGGCAACTCAGAAAACTCAGCAGAATGCGCCCCAGACACCGAAAAATGCGCCTCAAGCTCAGAAGATCGCGCAGCCTCAGCAGAAGCAGAAGCAAAAGCAGAGCTTCAAGACTATTATTCCGACAGCGCCTGTCGCAAATACAGATGCGCCCACGGAATATGTGGTTGCAAAGGCTCCCAAGACCCGTATAGTAGATACGAGAACTACAACGGTAGACCTCTCTAAATATGATGAAAATATAGATACCAAGTATTCAAGCGGAATGTCTGATTTCAAGGCGGAGCGTCAGAAGCTCAAAAAGCAGGATAACCGTAATAGCAGCGGTAAGGGCGCAAAAGAAAAGGACCGCTTCGCAAGCGAGAAGATGAAGAAGCTTGAGGCGGAGATAGTCAAGAAAAAGCCGCTTTCTATCACAATTCCCGAGGAAATTACGGTAAGCGAGCTTGCTTCGAGAATGAAGAAAACCTCTGCTGAGATAATCAAAAAGCTTATGCTTATGGGCGTTATGGCATCGGTAAATGAGGTAATAGACTATGATACCGCATACCTTCTTGCCGACGAGCTTGGCATAATTGCGGAAAAAGAGGTAGTCGTTACTATAGAGGAACGTCTCTTTGATGAAACTCCCGATGAAGAAAAGGACCTTGTAGAAAGAGGACCTGTCGTTGTTGTAATGGGTCACGTTGACCACGGTAAGACCTCTCTCCTTGACGCTATAAGACATACAAGCGTTACAAAGGGCGAGGCAGGCGGAATTACACAGCATATAGGCGCATACAGAGTTAATGTCAAGGGAAAGGACATTACCTTCCTTGATACCCCCGGCCACGAAGCGTTTACCGCTATGCGTGCGAGAGGCGCTCAGGCGACCGATATAGCTATCCTTGTAGTTGCGGCAGACGACGGTATAATGCCGCAGACCATAGAAGCGATAAATCACGCAAAGGCAGCGGGAATAGATATAATAGTCGCTATAAATAAGATGGATAAGCATGAGGCAAATCCCGACAACATCAAGCAGGAGCTTACAAAATACGACCTCGTTCCCGAGGAATGGGGCGGTGATGTTATCTGTGTTCCGATCTCTGCATTGACGGGAATGGGTATTGAGGAGCTTCTTGAAAATGTGCTTCTTGTTGCGGAGGTCAAGGAATTGAAGGCTAACCCCAACAGACGCGCGAAGGGTCTTGTTATAGAATCCCGACTTGACCACGGCAGAGGTCCTGTGGCTTCGCTTTTAGTTCAGAACGGAACTCTTTATGCGGGCGATATTCTTATCGCGGGTACAGCAGTCGGACGTGTCCGCGCTATGACCAACGACAAGGGCAAGCTTGTAAAGGAAGCAGGCCCCGGTGTTCCTGTAGAGATAATCGGTCTTGCCGAGGTTCCCGAGGCAGGAGACGAGTTCAACTCCGTAGAGGACGAGAAAATGGCGCGTTCGCTTGCCGAGCAGCGCAGAGAGCAGGCTAAGCAGGAAGCATTCAAGGCTAACTCCAGAGTAAATCTTGACGAGCTGTTCTCACAGATAAGTGAGGGCGTAAAGACTCTTAATATAATCGTAAAGGCAGACGTTGCAGGCTCTGTTGAAGCAGTAAAGGCATCACTTGTAAAGCTTTCAAACGAGGAAGTAAAGGTAAGCGTTATCCACGGAGCAGTCGGTGGAATTACCGAAAGCGACGTTATGCTTGCGTCCGCTTCCAATGCCTTGATAGTAGGCTTTAACGTACGCCCCGACAGAGGCGCGCTCGACTCCGCTAAGAGACAGAGCGTAGATATCCGCACATACCGCATTATCTATGACTGCATCGAGGAGATAGAGGCGGCAATGAAGGGTATGCTCGCTCCCAAATTCAAGGAAGTGCTTATCGGTCACGCCGAGGTTCGTCAGACCATCCACGTTTCCAGCGTTGGTACCGTTGCGGGATGTTATATCACCGACGGTAAGATAGTCAGAAACGCCAATATAAGAGTTGTCCGTGACGGAATAGTTATCTCCGAGGACAAAATGGCATCTCTCCGTCGCTTCAAGGATGACGTGAAGGAAGTAGCGTCAGGCTACGAGTGCGGTATCACACTCGAACGCTTCCACGACGTCAAAGAGGGCGACATGTTCGAAGCCTTCATAATGGAAGAAATAGAACAGTAACAGTAATTAAGCAAACCGAAAAGGACCTGTAAAAGGCGACTTCTCATAAGGAAGTTTAACTTTATCGTGAATTTGATATGCTGTAATCAAATAATAAGCCCCAACAGATTTTCAAAATCTGTTGGGGTAATTTTTTTGTTCTG
>SVQV01000158.1 GCA_015065175.1 Oscillospiraceae bacterium
TTCTGTATCAAACGGAAAAATTACTGTCTATGATTTCATTTACGGCGATGTGAACGGCGACGGTGAAGTAGGAGCGGCTGATGTGCTTATGCTCAGAAAGTATATGGCTAACTACGATTATGACACGGGCAGTTCGACTGTCGTTTTAGGTCCCCGTTCTTAAAAGTTTTTGCACTTAAGTAGCAACGGACTCATCGTTGCAATGCAAAGGTTTCATTAAACCAATAAAAAAGAGAGGACATTTCGGATAAAACCGCTTTGTTCTCTCTTTTATTTGATTTTTTCGTTTAGAATAGCTTCTACCGCCTCGTAGGTTGGGGCGGCGTTTATTTTGGCGCGGATCTCGGCGGCGCCTGAAGTACCTTTGATATATTCGGCAATCTGCTTACGTGACTCAAAGACCGCAAGGCGCTCGCCCTTGTCCTCAATGGCAAGTCTGAGCTGCAAAAGTGCCGTTTCTATTCTCTGCTTTTCGCTTACAGTTGGGATTTCGTTTCCCTCTATTGCCGATATTATCTGCTTGAAAACGAAAGGATTTCCGACAGCGCCCCTGCCTATCGCTATGCCGTCGCAATTGGTTTCTTTTATCATAGAAAGTGCGCTTTGCGCATCAATTATGTCTCCGTTTGCGATAACGGGCACAGAGACACAGTCTTTAACCTTGGCGATAATCTCTCGGTCGGCTCTGCCCGAATACATCTGAGTTTTCGTTCTGCCGTGGACACATATAAGAGAGGCCCCTCCCTCCTGTGCCGCTAAGGCGACCTCGCAGGCGTTTATATTATTTTCGTCATATCCTGCGCGTATTTTTACCGTAACGGGTATGTTTGATGCCTTTACTGTAGCGCGTACCAAGGAAAACACGAGAGTAGGATCCTTCATAAGATAGCTTCCCTCGTGATTACCCGTGATTTTCGGGACAGGGCAACCCATATTTATGTCTATAGCGGTAGGGAGTGCGCCTTTTGCGTAGCCTGCGCATATCATTCCCGCAGCCTCTGCCATAACGGACTCCTCGTGACCGAAGAGCTGTAACGCGCAGGGCATTTCGTCCTCGCGGATATAGCAAAGCTCTATTGTTTTTTTATCCTTATAGGTAATAGCCTTGGCGGAGACCATTTCGGTCGTCATATATTCCGCGCCGTATTTTTTACATACAAGGCGCATAGCTCTATCCGAATAGCCTGCCATGGGCGCAAGGCAAAGTCCGTATTTAAAGGATGTATTCCCTATTTTAAAGCTCAAAACTTAAGGTCTCCCGAAACGATAGTTTTATCGTTCAGGCGATGCAAGAGCTTTACCGCCTGAACAGTGGCTTCAAAATACACACAAGCGTCCTTGCCGTCTACAGCGACAAGCGCCATATAGGATGCGGGGCTTTTTGACGAGCCTCTGAAATCATATACAGCTCCCGTAAACATATCCTGCTTCGAAAAATCTGTTATAGGAACTATCTTCTTTGCTTCTCTTACTCTGAAGCGGAAAAGCTCTTTTTTCTTTTTCGGAGTGTATGCCTTTACAAAGATCATTTCGCCCTGCTCTATTTTGTACTCATAATCAAACTTTACGTGCTTCCATGTAAAGAAGATAAACATCCAGACAAATATAGGCAATATAGCAATTACCTGCGGAATTCTTACCGATATAAATATCCCTGCGTATGCAACGGCAAAAAGCACATATGCGCATACGAGCAGAATTCTATGCAATTTATTTTTACCCTCGGCTTTTTTAGCTACGCCGAATTCGGCATAATTGAGATTTTCTTCACTCATAATGACCTCCACCGATATAAAAACAAAGTTTATCATACTTTTTTACAATCGGTATTCCATTTTTAATTTTTTTATGATATAATAGATTATACAGTTTATTTTTTTATAAGTCAAGTGTTTTTGGAGAAAAGATATGAGAAGAAGTGCTATGCTACCCGAATTGTTATCGCCTGCGGGCTCATATGATGCTCTGCTCGCCGCCGTCGAAGCGGGTGCGGATGCCGTCTATTTGGGCGGCAAGGGCTTTAATGCGAGAGCATACGCTACAAACTTTGATGACGCTACACTTTCGCGCGCAATTCAATATGCCCATTTGAACGGCGTTAAGGTATACGTGACGTTAAACACCTTGCTCTTTGACCGTGAGCTTCCCACGTTCCTTGAATATGCCGAAACGGTATATAAATTAGGCGCGGATGCCGTAATAGTTGCAGACCTGGGTGCTATATCTGCCCTGAGAAAAGCACTTCCTCATCTTGAAATACACGCAAGCACACAAGCGTCTGTTCACTCGACGAAGGGAGCTGACGAGCTATATAATTTGGGAGTCTGCCGTACCGTATTGGCGCGCGAGCTTTCCTTTGAAAATATACGCAGTGTGACCGAACAGTCTCTTGCCGAAACCGAAGTGTTTCTGCACGGAGCGCTCTGCGTGTGTCACTCGGGACAGTGCCTTTTCAGCTCGCTTGTGGGCGAAAGAAGCGGTAACCGCGGAGAATGCGCTCAACCCTGCCGACTTCCCTACAGCAACGGATATCCGCTCAGCTTGAAGGATCTGTCGCTCTGCTCGCATATTCCCAAGCTTATTTCGAGCGGTGTGGCATCGCTGAAAATTGAAGGCAGAATGAAGTCTCCCGAATACGTTTATAACGTAACGAAAATTTACCGCCGTCTTTTAGATGAGAACAGAAACGCGACAAAAGCAGAGCAGGAAGCACTTGCCGCAATATTTTCACGCGGAGGCTTTACCGACGGATATTTTACGGGAAAGCTTGACTGCGGTATGAAGGGCGTAAGAAGCGAGTCCGACAAGGAGAAAACACGTCTTTTAGATGAAATGACATTCAAGGAAAGAAAGCTTCCCATAAAAGCGAAATGTAAACTAAAGGCTACAATTCCCGCAGAGCTTACTCTTATCTGTGACGGAACGGAGATAACGGTCAGCGGTACTGTACCGCAGGCGGCAATAAGCTCTCCTTTAACCGAGGAAAGCGTAAAAGCCAACATCTGCAAAATGGGAAACACCTTTTTCTCGCTTGACAAGAATGATATTGAATTGGAGCTTGACGAGGGCTTGAATATGCCTGTTTCGGCATTAAACGCGCTGAGAAGAAGCGCTGCAGAAGCACTGCTCTGCAAGCTGACTGCGCGTAAAGAAAAGACCTTTCCTTATTCTGACGCAGAAAAAGGCAACAAGCCTGTAAGAAATGACACCTATAGCGCTCTCTGCTTTTACCGTCATCAATTTGAAGCAATAAGCGAAATGGGCTTTTTCGATACTGTATATCTCCCTCTCACCGAAATTGAGGAGGGCAAAAAAGTCCCCGACGGAGTATATCTGCCTCCCGTGATCACCGACGAAGAACGCGCAGAGGTTCTTCTTATGATGAAGAATGCAAAAAAACTCGGAGTAAAATATGCGCTTATCGGTAATATTTCTCATTTTTCGCTTGCCAAGGAAGCTGATCTGATTCCGCACGGAGATTTTCGGTTAAACATAACGAACAAGGAGAGCTTAAACGCATACAAGGAGCTTGGCGCTGAAGGCTTCATTCTCTCACCCGAGCTGTCTCTGCCGAAAATACGTGATATCCGTGAAGGTTATCCGATAGTTTACGGACGTATTCCGCTTATGCTTCTTGAGCGTTGCTATATGAAAGAGAATTTCGGATGTAAAAAATGCGGAAAGTGCGAGCTTGCCGACAGAAAAGGGATCAAGTTTCCTCTTATCCGTGAATAC
>SVQV01000159.1 GCA_015065175.1 Oscillospiraceae bacterium
TTCTATGTTTATTTTACTTGCGGTTGGCTAGACCCGCTTGTATTATAACATAGAAGGTGCTTTTTGTTCAACGGCAAAAGCCTCTACTGAACCACCTGCTTAGCAGGTGGTTTTCTATAACCAAAAACACACCCCCGACGGTCTGTCGGGGGTGATTTTATTTAATACCGAAAAGTGCTTTTGCGTTATTTCTTGTTATTTCAACGATTTCCTCATAAGATCTGTTTTTAATTTCTGCGAGTCTTTGCGCGGTAAGTACCATAAGCCCCGAATGATTTAGCTGTCCTCTGTACGGGTGAGGCGCAAGATATGGAGAATCGGTTTCTATTAGTATCCTGTCAATTGGAACCGTCTCGGCAGCCTCAACAGCTTTTCTCGCGTTTTTAAACGTCAGGACACCGGAGAAAGATATATACCAACCACGTTTTACAAGCTCTTTCGCCATCTCGGGGCTTCCGCTGAAGCTATGAAACACTCCGCGCACGTTCTTATATTTTATAACAGTTTCAAAGCAATCACCGTGCGCGTCTCTGTCGTGAATAATAACGGGCATATCAAGCTCCTCTGCCATTTCGAGCTGCTTTTCAAAGCAATACGACTGCTTTTCTTTATTAAATCCCTCGTAGTGGTAATCAAGTCCTATCTCTCCGAGAGCAACTATTTTGTTTTTCTCTCGCTTTTCTTTTGAATTGATAAGCTCATACAGCACTTTCAACTCCGCATCGGGAGCATCTATGTACATCATTTCCTCGGGATGTATTCCGACAGCTGCGTACATTCTCTCGTAATTTGACGCCTGTTCAATGCAAATAAGATTATTTGTATTGTTCGTTCCTACGTTTATAACACCCGAAACTCCCTTTCCAAAGACGCTGTTTTGGAGTATTTCGTCTGCACTGTCATCAAACCGTCTATCGAAATAGTGCGCGTGAGAGTCAAAAAGCCCAGTGCAGTCAAAGAACTCACTAATTGTATCCAACATATTAAAACTCCTGCTTTATACTTCTTTTGAAAAGTGCGCCCAGCTCGTCTGCCGCATCCGCTCCGTTATAAAGAATATTATAAATAGCGGTACAAATAGGAAGCTCGACTGAATGGACTTCGGCAAGCTCAACCAACGCCTTGACCGTGTAATATCCTTCTGCAAGAAGTGTATATTTCTCTCCGCTCACAATACACTCTCCGAATTGTCGGTTATGGCTGTATTTTGAAAATACCGTTGCCTCATAATCACCAAGATGACAAAGCCCATATGCAGAAAGCTCGTTACCGCCCATTGCGGTAATCAGCCTTGCGATCTCTCTGGTTCCTCGTGACATAAGTGCGCCCTTCAAGGTTGAAAGCTTAAGACCGTCAAGTATACCCGCCGCAATTCCTATTACGTTCTTTGCCGCCGCGCCTATCTCATTTCCTATAATATCCGTTCCGTAGTAAAAGCGAATAAGCTCTCCCGAGAAGTTGTCAACGAGTAGCTTTTTAACATCCTCACGTTCACTGTCAATAACCATACAGTTCGGTATTCCGGCAAAAAACTCCTGAACGTGACCGGGACCTAACCACACGGCAATTCCGCACGACTCGTCAAGACTTTCCTTAGCTATCTCAGAGAGTCTTTTGCCTGTTCCCGTTTCAATTCCCTTCATACAAAGCACGAACACCTTGTTCTTGAGTCCGAGCGGCAATATTTCTTTCATAAATGAGCGAAGACCTTGAGATGCAATAGAAATAATTATGACTTCTGCATCCTTCAGACAGTTTATATCCGTTGACAGATTTATACTTTGCGGTAATTCAAGAAGGTCGTTTTTTCGCTCCTTGATAAATCTTTTCATGTGCTCGGAGCTACTACGACCGTACAATGTTACCTCATGCTCCTTGAGGTTGAGATACCACGCAATAAGCGACCCCCAACGTCCGCAACCTACTACTGAAATTTTCATTTTTCCTCCAAGAACGGGGACTGTCAAATGCAGACAGTCCCCCTATTTTTCAGTTATCTTATTCTCTCACCGAGAGGCGTATCGTCAGCGAGGAATACAACTCTTACCTGCTCCTCACCGCTTGCGAGAATCATTCCCTGTGATTCTATTCCGCAAAGCGTTGCGGGCTTAAGATTTGTAACGAGTATTATTTTCTTTCCAATAATATCCTCAGGGGCGTAAAACTTAGCTATGCCCGATACGACCTGGCGCTTCTCGTAGCCGAGATCAACCTCAAGCTTGAGTAGCTTTTTAGCCTTGGGAACTCTCTCTGCAAAGGTTACCTTTGCGCTACGAAGCTCTACGTTCATAAAGTCCTCAATACCGATAAGCGCACAGCCCTCGGGCTTCTTGGGCGCTTCCGCCGCCTTCTTTTCAGCCTCTGCCTCAGCTATCTGCTTTTGTCTTATCTCGTCAAACTCGGCAAGCTTCTTTGCCTCATCTACTCTTGCAAAAAGCACCTTAGAGTCAGCAACTTCGCTGCCTGCAACCATTCCGCCAAATGCGTTCTCTCCGCAAACGGAATCGTAATCTCTCTTATCGGTTCCAAGCATATTGAGAATTTCCTCGGAAGTAGCCGGAATAAAGGGAGCAAGCAAAACCGCACCGAAGCGAATAGCTTCAAGAAGATTATAGATAACAGTTTCGAGTCTTTCACGGTTAGCCTCGTCCTTTGCCAGTGTCCAAGGAGTAGTTTCGTCGATATACTTGTTTGCTCTGCGAAGCATATTGAAAATACACTCAAGTGCATCGGAAATGCGATAGCCGTCCATACACTCAACAACCTCTCGACACGTAGACGCGCAAATAGCCTTAAGCTCTCTGTCGGGCTCTCCCTCAGTTTCCGCATGTGGTGTGGGAACCTTCTTGTCAAAATACTTCTTATCCATATCAAGCGTGCGCTTAACAAGATTACCGAGATTGTTTACAAGGTCATTATTAAAGCGAGCTATAACCGACTCATAGGTAATAGAGCCGTCAGAGTTATACGGCATTTCTGCAAGTGCGTAGTAGCGAACTCCGTCAACGCCGAAATGCTCAGCAAGCATATCCGCATAAATAACGTTTCCGCGCGACTTTGACATCTTATCAATTCCAAAGTTAAACCACGGGTGTCCGAAAACCTTTTTGGGAAGCGGCAGATCAAGTGCCATAAGGAATATAGGCCAATAGATAGTATGGAAGCGCAAAATATCCTTACCGATCATGTGTACGTCGCAGGGCCAATATTTTTTAAAATGCTCCGATTGCTCCTCATAGGTCTTATCGGGATCGTATCCAAGAGCTGTAATATAGTTTGTAAGCGCGTCAAGCCATACGTAAACGACGTGTCTGTCGTCAAAGTCAACAGGGATTCCCCACTTAAAGGAGCTACGCGAAACGCAAAGATCCTGCAAGCCTGCCTTAAGGAAGTTGTTTACCATTTCCTTCTTTCTGGACTCGGGCTGAATGAACTCGGGGTTGTCCTCTATATGCTTCATGAGTCTGTCGGCATACTTACTCATCTTAAAGAAATATGCTTCTTCCTGTGCCTGCTCAACCGGTCTGCCACAGTCGGGGCACTTACAGTCACTCACCTGTGTTTCCGTAAAGAAGGACTCGCAGGGCGTGCAGTACCAGCCCTCATAATGTCCTTTATATATATCGCCCTTTTCGTAGAACTTTGTAAATATCTTTCTTACAG
>SVQV01000160.1 GCA_015065175.1 Oscillospiraceae bacterium
TGAAATGTATGATAACTTTGACAGGTCTTCGATATCCTCACGTATATATTGTGTGTCACTTTTGCATAAGCTGTTTTCTTTTTTGTCTGACGATATGGGAGAAAAGAAGGGTAAAAACCGATATGTGAGAAGCGCACTTTCGATAATTGAGAAGCGTTATGCAGGTTCCGAGCTGAACGTTTTTTATATTGCCAAAGCACTCAATCTGAATCCCAATTATTTTTCAATTCTTTTTAAGCGTGAGACGGGTATGCCGCCCAAAAGGGCTATACTTGAGCTTCGAATGCGAAACGCTTCAAAGATGCTCCGCTTTACCGACCGTCCGATAAAGGAGATATCTCAAGCAGTAGGATTTACGGATGAGCTGTACTTCAGCAGGGCGTTCCATGCGCATTACGGCATTTCTCCTATGGGATACCGCAAAAAGCTTTCATATCCTACATAAGACTCTTAGCGGCAGATGAACAACCGTCTGAGAATATCTGCGGCGAAGTCTTTGTCCACATTACCGTAACACTTTTTAAGGCTTTTGTTATCCTCATAGCGCGGTAAGAGCGAGGCTATTCGGGAGATAATCGCGGTCTTGCCTACGATCTTGCACCGACTGTTGCGAAATTTGACGAGAATGAGAGCGACTTTGTTCGTGAATATAACGGAGAATGTATCAGTGAGATGATGAGGCGTGGACGTGATGCCGGTTACTTTGTTACATATAATCATCCTACCTGGTCGCTCGAGGATTATTCTAACTATATGGGCTATCACGGCATGCACGCTATGGAAATTGTAAACTATGGTTGTCTTTCAAGCGGTTATGACGATTATAATCCCCGCGTTTACGATGATATCCTGCGCGGAGGAGAACGTATTTATTGCATTGCGGCAGACGATACCCACAGAGGAACCATAGATTGCTTTGGCGGCTTTACTATGATAAAGGCAAGCTCTCTTGCTTATAACGATGTAGGAAAGGCTCTGCTTGACGGACATTTTTATGCAAGCGAAGGTCCTCTGATTCACGGACTATGGATAGAGAACGGCAACCTGCACATTACCTGTTCACCCGCAAAGCAGATCACTATGAATACAGGTATCATTCACACTGACTTTAAAAAGGCCGAAGGCGATATACCCGTGACCGAAGCGGCTTTTCGAATTTCGCCCGAATTCAAGTATATTCGAGTGACAGTTCTTGACGAAGAAGGGCATCATGCTTGCAGTAATGCATATTTTCTTGATACTCTCCCGAATCCTCTGCCGTAAGGTGTCAAATTTATAATTATTTGATAAAAAAGCGTTGTCATGATAAAAAACGACAGCGCTTTTTTGTTTCTTATAAGTGCAATATTTTACAAAAAAATGTTTAAAATTTGTAAAGACATTTAGAAGACTTTTTGCTATAATACAAATAGATATAGGCATTTATTTTAAAAATGCCGAGCCGTTTTGAAAAATATACATAAACGTAAAAAATACAACAAGTGTTGAGGAGGCTTTTTATGGAAAATATCATTATTCGTTCCGCTACAGCCGCAGATTATGACAAAGTGATAGAAATAGCCGTTTCGCAATGGGCAAAGATCTATGAGGTATACCGTCAGATCCTCGGAGATGAGATCTATGAGATGCATTTTCCCAATCATCTTGAAGCCAAGGCAAAAGCCATCCGTGCCGACCTTGATTCAGGCAAGGTGTTGGTTGCCGAATGTGAGGGGCAGGTTGCGGCATTTATTCACTATAATTACTGCGAGCAGACCAAGATAGGCGAGATATCGGATAATGCCGTTTCGGGTGAATTCCGCGGACGAGGCATTGCTCCTCAATTATATAATCATATAATTGATATGTTCCGCAAGCTCGGCGCACAAGGGGTCACGGTGCATACAGGGCTTGATGACGGACATGCGCCCGCACGTCGAGCCTACGAAAAGGTCGGATTTAAGGTCGGACTTCCTTCCATAAATTATTATATGAATCTTTAAAACAATACAGAGGTAACTTATGTCAAAATATGTAACAGTTATCGCCGTGTCGGTTGCGCCTTTTTCGCTTGATGCCACCGATGCCGTTGTGCATATCGGCGCGTCTCTCGCTCATATCGGGGCAGAGAAGCCCGACATTGTTGTCCTGCCCGAGCTGTGCGATATTCCCGAGGAGCTGATGCCGGGTAAGAGGGGCGACCTTGCGGCGTATCTTGCGGCAAGAGGAGACAGAGTTCTGTCTCTGCTCTCGGATATCGCAAGGGAAAATCGCACTTATATCGTTTATAACACACTCGTTCCCGCAGGAGAAGGGAAGCTTAAGAACAGTACCCGTATGATAGACCGCGCAGGCTGTGTGATCGGTCAGTATGACAAGTGTTATGTCACAAAAGCGGAGGAGGCTGTCGGTGTCCTGCCCGGAGACAGTGAGGTGCTTTTTGACTGTGATTTCGGAAAGGTTGCCGCTATCATCGGTATTGACTCAGAGCAAAAGGAGATCCGCCGCCGCTATCAGCTTGCGAAGCCTGTCCTCACGGTACATTCAAGCCGCAGAAGCGCAGGACTTTCGGAGAAATTTTTTGCCTACAACACTCGTTCTTATCTCGTCAGTGCCTGTCATGCCAATGGGACGTCTGCCGTTATTTTACCTGTAGGTGAAATTATCAGCGAGTCATCGGCTATCATCCCGATAGCATCGGCGAGAGTAAACCTTGATTTTGTCCTTGCCCACGGCGACTTCAATGCGCCAAAGCTGCTTGCTATGGAAAAGAAGTACGGTGAGCGTGCTACGCTTTATACCCCGGGTAACCTGGGAGTGCGTATGGCAACTGTGGAATCCCCCGATATGACTGTCGAGGATATAATTAAGGAATTCGGAATCGAGCCGTGTGACGCTTTCTTTGAGCGTTGTCTTGCTAAGCGGCGTGAGCTGAAGATGAAGGAATAAGGTGGGAAGTATGTCGAATTACGTAAAAATTGCCGTTGTCGGTGTGTCTAACCCTGTTATTGCTGATGAGAATTGCGGCAGGACCGACATTGAAATTATAGAAGACTTTTTTGGCGAGCATCTTGCCAAGGTTCTGCCAAAGAAGCCCGACCTTGTTGTCTTTCCCGAGGTGTGCGATTTGCCGTATCACATTCTTGAGTCGTCGGAAAACCGCCGTGAATACCTTGAAAAAAGAGGGGATAGCATCCTTGATTATTTAAAGGATGTATCGAGGAAAAACAACTGCCATATTGCCTATAACACATTGATGATAAAGGAAGACGGAACTATGCGTAATGCTACCCGTCTTATCGGGCGAGACGGCGAAATACACGGCTGCTATGAAAAAAACCATCCAACCTTTGGAGAGATCGATTTCGGCGTACTGCCAGGGGCGGATGCCGCCGTGCTTGAATGCGACTTTGGCACTGCGACAGGGGTCACCTGCTTCGACCTCAACTTTGACGAGATCCGTGAGCGTTGCCATGCGAAAAAGCCGAAGCTCGTCATTTTCTGCTCACAGTATCACGGTGAGCTGATGCGCAACGCCTTCGCATACGAAACACGCGCCTATTTCGTCGGGTGCTGTCCGGGGCATTACCTTGCTTCATCCATCATTTCTCCACTCGGTGAGGAGATTGCCGACAATGTCCGCATAAATCCGCCTGTCATCGTTTGTTGTTTGGGTTTTCG
>SVQV01000161.1 GCA_015065175.1 Oscillospiraceae bacterium
GGCTTCTCTTTCCTCAAAGCTTATAGCATCGACGGCTTGGGCGACTGCCTTCCCGCCTGCCCTGTCGATGCTATAAGCTTTGAGGAAAGAGAAGCCCCGGCATATAATGAAATGGCAGTAAAGCAGTTAAAGATGCAGAAGCAGGGAATGACACTCCCTTGCGGCTGCCCGGGCACACAGTCAAAAGCACTCAAAAGGGAAGAACAGACAAACACTCATTTTTCCAGAGTTCCGAGTCAGCTCATGCAGTGGCCCTGTCAGATAAAGCTCCTCCCCGTAAACGCGCCGTATTTTGATAACGCCAATCTGCTTATAGCCGCCGACTGTACGGCGTATGCTTACGGCAATTTCCATAACGATTTTATCAAAAACCATATTACGTTTGTCGGCTGTCCCAAGCTCGACGAGGGCGATTATGCCGAAAAGCTGACACAGATAATTGCGAACAATAACATAAAAAGCGTAAAAATAGTACGTATGGAGGTGCCTTGCTGCGGAGGAATTGAAAACGCCGCAAAGCGTGCGATTTTAGCAAGCGGCAAGTTTATACCGTGGCAGGTAGTGACAATTTCGACAGATGGCAAAATTTTAGAATAATTTGCTATTGACAAAGCAATAATAAAGTATTACAATATAAATACTATAAAAAGAAAGAGAGGAATTTATTATGAAAAAGTATGTATGTGATGTATGCGGATGGGAGTATGACGAGGAAGCAGGCGCACCCGAGCATGGCATCGAGCCCGGCACAAAGTTCGAGGACCTTCCCGAAGATTTCGAATGTCCCCTTTGCGGCGTAGGCAAGGATGAATTCAGCGAAGCATAAAAGACGGCTGCCTCAAACGCTAAAATCAAGCGTTTGAGGCAGCTTTTATAATTATATAGTTTTAGTTACGACCTTTGCTTCTATGTTTGTTTTGTCGCCCTTTAAGGTCTTGAAATAATATGTGCTTTCACCGTTTTCACTCGGTGCGTCATATCTTAATACCTTTACTGTCTCTTTGTACGGCGCATCCGACAAAAAGCTTATAGTGAAGCTTTTTATCTCTTTGCTTTCCATATCTGGAATGCGGTTGCAGAGCATATCGGGATAATTTGTGTTGTTCATATGACGGTTGCAGTCAATTTGAGAATACTCTACCGTGTGAGGTTTAGTCTCCACGGAAACAAGCTCGTTCGGTATCTTGAATCTCAAGGGAAGCTCAAGAGGCTCCGCAAAGGTGTAGTTTGAGAGGTCTACCTCGGTCGCTCTTACAAGCTTTTGCGCGTTTATATCCACAAGCGCCCAGCTCGATGCTCCCTCCATTACAGTTTTTCCGTCACGCTTTATTCTGTAAAACCTCGGAAAAGACAGGCTCTTGCTTTCGGAGGGCCATGTTTCTACCGAAATTTTGTCATACGGATGAAGCTGACCGTAATACTCTACGGTTATCCTGCTCAGTATGAAAGCCAGCCCCTGTCTGAAAAGGTCATTATACGAGGGCTTGCAGGCACTCATCTGTCTGTTTGCGGTCTCCTGCATATATCTCAATACCTTTGAAGGTCTGAGCATATCGTTTAAATCGCAGTCATTTCCCAAAACATCATAGTTTTCAGTATATATCATTGTTTTTCCTCTTTTTGCCTTTAAATTAAAGTGCCTTTAAGCAGATTGGTGTTTTTGTGTATGCCGCCTGTACGGTATGAAATGGCGATTTCCACAGAATGCTCTGAAAAGCTGAATTCCCAGACTCCGCTATGGCAGGCGTTAAGGATTCTTACCGCAAGTGTAATGCTGTCCTTGGTTGCTGTATAAGAAGCGGCAAAGCGCATAGTGTCTGTTCTAGAGTCGGGCGTCAGGTTTATAAGCGTAGGCTTGAGGCAAGGACCTGTGAGTGAATTTTCTATCCATTCTCCGTTACCTGCCGTCAAGGTCTGGATTTTTTCCTTGTCCACAAAGGACAAAACAAGATTTTCGTCCTTGTAATTAAGGGCCAAGTGTGTAAAGCCGATACTGTTATCATTGAGCTTATAATACCCCTTATGCACTTGCTCGGAGGAGGAAAGAGGTTCATACAGCTTTTTTATCTCGCCTTCAATATCGATATCTTCTTCGCTTTCTGCTTCGAAATCCGATGCGAAGGCGAGCATATCCTCAAAATATTTATTTGTATTCGTGGATTCGGCAAGCATCGAGAATACTATTTTATCCTTGGGAAGAACGGTGCAGAATTGCCCGAAGGCACCGTCTGCGCGGAAGCCGTCCTTTGCGTTTTGCCATATCTGATATCCGTAACCGCTTGCCCAGTTTGGCGCGCCGTTTGATGCGGTAGATACCCAGTTTGAAGTAGCAAGTCTTACCCACTCCTCAGACAAGATGCGCTTGCTGTTGTACATTCCGTTATTGAGGTACACAAGTCCCCACTTTTCGACATCCTCGCAGCTTAAAAAAAGACCTATACCGCCTTCGTTTATAGGGTATCCGCCCGAGGTCTGCCACATCTGAGGAAGAATATCAAGCGCTCTGAAAAAGTTTTCATAGAGAAATTCCAGCATAGACATTCCCGTGCGCCTTGTAATAATTGCGGATAGCATATAAGTAGCTCCGGAATTGTATCTGAAGGTACTGCCGGGCAGGTGCTTGACCTCACGCTCAAAGAATGCCTTTATTCCGTCCTCTGACTTTGAAATGTAGGGAAGTGTACAGCTATCGTGTCCCGATGCCATTGTCATTACATCGTGTACAGTCATTTTTGCGAGGTTTTCACTTATGACATCGGGCAGCTTGTCGGGAAAAATATCTATCATTTTTTCGTCGAGCCTCAAAAGACCCTTGTCATACGCTATTCCTATGGCGGTAGAGGTGAAGCTCTTGCTCAAAGAAAAGAGCTGCCTCTTATCATCTGTGCTGTAAGGCGGTATGCCTATTTTCAGCATAAGTTCTCCGTCCTTGTGCATCGTGAGCGCATGAGGATCGGTGTTTTCGGAGATAAGTAATTCTAAAAAGCCGAGAAGCTTTCTCTTGGAAAGCTTCGGGTTTATATAGCATTCCATAAATTTTAATCCCTCTGTTCAAACAGTTTTATACATTATAGCACAAATTATAGCACAAAGACTTTGAATATTCAAGCGCCTTAAATTAAATTTACAAATTTAAGCATACATTATAGGTTTTTTCGATGGCATATAGTGTTTTTCACCAAAAAAGAAAAACGCATTTTGTGCATAGTTACAAAAAATTCACTTTTTGGCTCCAGATGTTGAAAATGCCTTAAATTATATTGACTTTCAGACCTTAAAAGGGTATAATATACAGTGTAAACGCTTACATAAGCGATTTTGCTAAAATAAAAAATGAAAGAGGAATTATTTATGAAGAAATCAAAGATTTTGCTCATGCTTCTTGCTTTGGTTCTGGTTGTTTCTCTTGTGTCATGCGGCGGAAAAAAGCCGCCCGTCGAAGGCACAGAGGTGACCGATCCTGTAGAGACAGAACCACCGGCACCTACGTATGATAAGACCCTTCTCGCCGATTGGCAGGGATATACACTCGTATTCCCCGAAGGCACATCTGAAGCAGTTTCAAGCGCATTTTACGGAATGACATCTG
>SVQV01000162.1 GCA_015065175.1 Oscillospiraceae bacterium
GGAGGACATCAATCTCCATTTCACAGGAGACTTCCACGCAATAGGCGCAGCTAACAATCTGCTTGCGGCAATGCTTGACAACCACATTCAGCAGGGAAATACACTTGGCATAGATCCCCGAAAGATTACCTGGAAGCGTTGCGTTGATATGAATGACAGACAGCTTCGTTTCGTAGTTGACGGTCTTGGCGGTAAGGTAAACGGTACACCCCGTGAGGACGGATTCGATATCACTGTTGCCTCCGAGATCATGGCTGTTTTGTGCCTCTCATCCTCACTCTCTGATTTGAAGGAACGCCTTTCTCGCATAATCGTAGGCTACACTTACGATGACAAGCCTGTTACCGCAGGCGAGTTAAAGGCGGCAGGTGCTATGACCGCGCTTTTGAAGGATGCTATCAAGCCTAACCTTGTGCAGACTCTTGAAGGAACTCCCGCGTTTGTTCACGGTGGACCCTTTGCAAATATCGCTCATGGCTGTAACTCTGTTATCGCTACAAAAATGGCACTTAAAATGGGAGACTACGCTATAACCGAAGCAGGCTTTGGCGCTGACTTGGGCGCGGAAAAATTCCTTGACATAAAATGCCGTATGGCAGGTCTTACTCCAGATGCCGTAGTTGTGGTAGCAACAGTAAGAGCGCTTAAGATGCACGGTGGACTTGCTAAAACAGAGCTTGGCGAGGAAAATCTTGAGAAGCTCGAAAAAGGTATTCCCAATCTTCTTCGTCACGTTTCCAATATAAAAAATGTATATAAGCTCCCCTGTGTTGTTGCGGTGAACCGTTTCCCGACAGATACAGACGCCGAAATAAGCTTCATCATTGAAAAGTGCAAAGAACTCGGCGTTAATGTTGTTCTTTCTACCGTTTGGGCAGAAGGCGGCAAGGGCGGCGAAGCTCTCGCTCGCGAGGTAGTCAGACTTTGCGAAGAAGAGAAGGGCGACTTCACATTCGCTTATGAGTCGGAGCTTGGCTTGGAAGAAAAGATAAATGCGATAGTTACAAAGATATATGGCGGTAAAGGCGTAAGCATTTTGCCTTCTGCCAAGAAACAAATAGAGAAATTGACGGAAATGGGCTTCGGAAATTGCCCCATATGTGTTGCTAAAACACAGTATAGCTTCTCTGATGACCAAACAAAATTAGGCGCACCCGAAGGATTTACCGTAACGGTCAAAAACGTAAAGGTTTCGGCAGGCGCAGGATTTGTTGTCGTTTTGACAGGTGACATTATGACTATGCCGGGACTTCCCAAGGTACCCGCGGCAGAACGCATAGATGTAGACGAAAACGGAAAAATTTCAGGATTATTTTAATATTTACGGAGGCATATAATGGCTACTTTTATTAACGAACCTTCACATACCTTTAATGAGTATTTGCTCATCCCCGGATATTCTTCTGCGGAATGCGTTCCCGCAAATGTAAGCTTGAAGACTCCTCTTGTCAAGTTCAAAAAGGGAGAAAAGCCCGCTATAATGATGAACATTCCTATGGTGTCTGCAATAATGCAGGCTGTTTCGGGTGAAAAGCTTGCTGTCGCATTGGCGACCGAGGGCGGTGTATCCTTTATTTACGGCTCTCAGTCTATCGAGGATGAAGCCGCTATGGTTGCTCGCGCTAAGAGCTACAAGGCAGGCTTTGTAAAGAGCGACTCCAATGTTTCCCCCGATGCTACAATTGCCGATGTTGTTGCCTTGAAAGAAAAGACAGGTCATTCTACCGTTGCTGTTACAGAGGACGGAACTCCCGAGGGCAAGCTCGTGGGTATCGTTACGGGCAGAGATTACCGTGTCAGCCGTATGGATCTTTCGACAAAGGTCTCCGAGATCATGACTCCTTTTGATAAGCTCATCTGCGCAAGAGAAGGAACTACTCTTAAAGAGGCAAACGATATTATCTGGGACAATAAATTGAACTCCTTGCCTATCATAGACAGCGAAGGCAGACTCTGCTACTTCGTTTTCAGAAAAGACTATGATACCCATAAGCAGAACCCCAACGAGCTTTTGGACGCTAACAAGCGTTATGTGGTTGGCGCAGGTATAAATACAAGAGACTACGAAACACGTGTTCCCGCATTGATAGAAGCAGGCGCAGACGTTTTGTGTATTGACTCATCCGAAGGCTTCTCCGAATGGCAGAAGCGTACACTTGCATGGATAAGAAGCAAGTACGGCGATAGCGTAAAGGTAGGAGCAGGAAACGTAGTTGATGCCGCAGGCTTCCGCTTCCTCGCCGAGAGCGGTGCTGACTTTATCAAGGTCGGTATCGGCGGCGGTTCTATCTGTATCACCCGTGAAACAAAGGGTATAGGCAGAGGACAGGCTACATCTCTTATCGATGTTTGTCAGGCAAGAGATGAGTATTACAAGGAAACAGGAATTTATATTCCCGTATGCTCTGACGGCGGTATCGTTTATGACCACCATATTACATTGGCTCTTGCTATGGGCGCTGACTTCGTTATGCTCGGACGTTATTTCGCTCGCTTTGATGAAAGCCCTTCTAACAAGGTAAGCATAGGCGGTAACTACTTCAAGGAATATTGGGGAGAAGGCTCTGCGAGAGCAAGAAACTGGCAGAGATATGACCTCGGCGGAGATAAAAAGCTCTCCTTCGAGGAAGGTGTTGACTCTTACGTTCCTTATGCGGGAAGCCTTAAAGACAATGTCGCTATGTCGCTTTCAAAGGTAAAATCCACGATGTGTAACTGCGGTGCGCTTACTATTCCCGAGTTACAGGAAAAAGCAGTCCTTACACTTGTATCCGCTACAAGCATCGTAGAGGGCGGCGCGCACGACGTTATCCAGAAGGAAAAGAACGCCGCTATAAAGTAATTACTCTTTCATAACTATAAAATTGCCGATAGGCATCTGCAATAGAACTAACCGAAACAGGACAGAGAAATTTTCGTTCTCTGTCCTGTTTTTTAAAACGATACTTCCGTTTGTTGCAATATTATTCAAGTATTGGAATAGAATGTATATTTACTTTTTTAAATAAATGACTTATAATATATATAATAAGTAAAAAACAACTATAAATTCAAAACAAAGGAGAAATTATTATGGCAAAGAAAAGATACGCTCATGTAGGTGTAGGCGGAAGAGCTATATTCTGGTATGATGCGCTTATCGGAAAATATAGCGAGACCAGCGAGTTGGTTGCTTTCTGCGACATAAACCGCGCTCGTATGGAGCTTGCAAACAGGAGAATAAAGCAGAGCTTTAACCACGATCCCGTTCCGATGTACGGAGCTGACGAGTTCGAAAAGATGATCGAGGAGACCAAGCCCGACGTTGTTATCGTTACAACAGTTGACCGCACCCATCACAAATACATTATAAAGGCTATGGAAATGGGCTGTGACGTTATCTCCGAAAAGCCTATGACAACCGACGAAAAGAAATGTCAGGAGATCATCGACTGCGTTCAGAGAACAGGCAGAAATCTCCGTGTTACATTTAACTACAGATACGCTCCCGACAAGACCAAGGTTCGTGAGCTTATTATGAATGACACAATAGGTGAAGTTAAGCAGATACACT
>SVQV01000163.1 GCA_015065175.1 Oscillospiraceae bacterium
TCTGCCGTCTGCCATACAACACCGTTATCGGCGAAAAGCTTACGGATAAAGCCCACATATTCTGCCGAAGCATCATTTGTGCCCGACTTTCCTCTTGCCCCTGTATATTTTGACATAGTTGTGCCGCAGGAAATCATTGCACTGTTTCTGCGCTCGTATACCTCGGCAAAATTAGGATCATAAGCTGCATTTACGTCTGCGGACAAGCACTTGGAGTTAGAACGGACACGAACTGCATTTGCACCGAGAGCGGCAGAAATTTCGTCGATAATATCGAGCAGAACATAGCTTTGCATACCCGTTGTTCCCTCGCTACCGATTTCTTCCTTGTCAGCAAGAACGGTAAGAACAGTACGCTCTTCGCTTTCGCAGTCTATAAGCGCTGTAATTGCGGGATACGCGCAGACTCTGTCATCGTGACCGTAAGCTCCTATCAAAGCCCTGTCAAATCCTATATCGCGTGCCTTGAACGCAGGAACCGCGCACAGCTCTGCGCTTATAAAATCCTCTTCCTTTATTCCGTACTTTTTATTAAGGATGCTTAAAACATTCAATTTGATTTTTGAATCTACCGCAGAGTCGGGATATGGCAAGCCGCCTATCAAGATATTCAAAGTTTCTCCGTCGATTGCTTTTCCGAGAGGCTTAGCAGATTGGTCTGCACCCAAGTGCGGCAAAAGGTCGTTTATATAGAATACAGGATCGTTTTCATCCTCACCTACACAAACAGAAACCTTACTTCCGTCAGCACGGATAATTACGCCGTGAAGCGAAAGCGGAATTGCGGTCCACTGATACTTTTTAATTCCTCCGTAATAATGAGTCTTAAAGAATCCCATACCAGCTTCCTCATAAAGAGGTATCTGCTTTAAATCGAGTCTCGGGGAGTCTACGTGAGCTGCGATAATTCTTATACCTTCCTGCTCGATATCGTTTTTACCGATTTTAAAAAGGTAAAAGCTCTTTCCTCTGTTATTGAAATATTTTTTATCGCCTGCCTGAAGCTTATCACCGAAGTGATATTCGGTATATCCGTTTCTCTCTGCTATTTTTATTGAAGCCTCTACCGCTTCGCGCTCGGTTTTTGCTTCGTCTATATATTTTTTATATCCCTCAGCATACTGCATTATTTTTTCAAGCTTTGCTTCGGTGCATTGCTCATACACGCTTTTTTTGGTAAAAGTAAGCTCGTTGTTCAATTCCTGTCCGACAGTCATTTCACTCATTATTGTTACCTCTCTTTAAATATAATATATATTTTTGTATTATGCACAAATTATCTTAAAATCAAACGGCAAATTTTTTCCACCTGAAGATCAAGCTCTTGCTCTGTTGTGTTGTTATATATAACATAATCTGCATTCTTTACCAGAAAATCATCGTCTGCTTGGTTTTTTATGCGTTTTTTTGCATCTTCTTCAGTGGTTTTATCTCTTTTCTTAATACGCTCTATCCGTAATTCAGAAGAAGCTATAACGGCAACGGTCAAGTCGCACTCACGGTCAAAGCCCGATTCAAACAGAACGGGGGCGTCAATTATAGCCGCCTTGACGCCTTTGCGCTCCTGCTCCGAAAGCCATTCTCTGCAATGCTTTAAAATGTAAAAATGCGAAATAGAATTGAGCTTTTTCAATTTGTTTTCACTGTCAAAGCCGAATACTATATCGGCAAGAACCTTTCTGTTGACACCGCCCTCGGAATTTTTGATGCTTTCTCCGAATTCGTTTATCAAAGCCGACGAGCATTCACTGCTGCTTTCAACCATTGTATGATAAACGGCGTCTGTATCCAAGGAAGGCACTCCTCGGTTAAAAAAGCATTTTGAAACAATACTTTTTCCGCTTCCGCTACCTCCGCACAATCCTATTACCTTCATTTTTTTGGTCTCCTGAAAGAAAATATCTCTTTATATTATACTATATGAAGAAAATTATGTCAATCGTCTTATAAAATTTTTGTAAATTAAGATTATCAATGTTCTGAATTATTGACATTACGGACAAAATATGCTAAAATAAATACGTTTATAGAAAAAGCTCTTACAGTATAGCTAATTTAACTATACTGTAAAAGCAGTTGTTTTTTCAAGATTATTTATTACTTACGATGTCTGCTGTATCGTTTGCGATAACAAGCTCTTCATTTGTAGGAATTAAATAGATCTTTACCTTTGAGTCCTTTGTGGAGAGGCAGGTCGTTTCGATAGGTCTCGGAACATTGTCGTTTACATTCTTATCAAGCTCAACTCCGAGATATTCCAAGCCTTCGCAAGCCATTTCACGAATGATAGGGGTATTCTCTCCTATGCCTGCGGTGAATACGATAGCGTCCAAGCCGCCCATTGCCGCGGAATAAGCGCCTATATATTTCTTTATCTGATAGCCGAGTATGTCGAGTGCCAACTTAGCTCTCTCGTCACCGTTCTCGATTGCGGCGCAGATATCACGGCAGTCGGAAGAAATTCCGCTTACACCCAAAAATCCGCTTTTCTTGTTGAGTATATCATTCACCTGAGAGACAGAAAGGTTTTCCTTTTCCATAAGGAATGTAACAACAGCAGGGTCTATATTACCCGAGCGAGTACCCATGATTACACCGTCAAGAGGCGTAAAGCCCATTGTTGTATCAACTACCTTGCCGCCCTTTACAGCAGATATCGAGGAACCGTTACCAAGATGACAGGTAACTATCTTTGTTTCGCTTGCAGGCTTGTCGAGCAGCTTTATCATTTCTGCCGAAACATATCTGTGGGATGTTCCGTGGAAGCCGTATTTTCTTACTCCGTATTTTTCATAATATTCATAGGGGATCGGATATGTATATGCTTCCTTCGGCATTGTCTGATGGAAAGCGGTATCAAATACCAGAACCTGAGGAACCTCGGGCATCGCTTCAAGGCATCCCTGTATTCCCATAAGCGTGGGGGGTGTGTGTAAGGGCGCAAGCTCTTTGCAAAGCTCAAGCTTTTCAAGCACGTCCTTATTCAAAAGAACGGACTTTGTAAAATAAGAGCCGCCGTGAACAACTCGGTGTCCTACTGCTTCTATCTCTTTCATATCGGAAATGCAGCCAACCTTTTTGTCGGTAAGAGTTTCAACAAGTATACGTGTGGCGTCAGCGTGATTTTTCATTTCGATCTCGGCTGCGTAATCCTCTTTTCCGGGAACCTTGTGGATAATTTTTCCGCCAATTCCTATACGTTCACACAAGCCTTTCGCTTTAACTTCGTTCTTTTCGGTATCAAAAAGCTGATATTTCAAAGAACTGCTTCCGGCATTTACAACTAAAACATTCATTTAATTTTCCTCCAAATTTTTTATTTACCCATTTATTATATAACATTTTAAAGACAATTACAAGTATTTCCCAATTTTATTTTTTATTATTTTTATTATTTTACTGTAAAGGGGTTGATGATTTTTGAAAACTGTTGCTATAGTCAGTGAATACAACCCTTTTCATAAAGGTCATAAATATCAACTCGATCAGATAAAAAAAGACTTTGGTGATGATACATGCATCGTTTCAATAATGAGCGGAAATTATGTT
>SVQV01000164.1 GCA_015065175.1 Oscillospiraceae bacterium
GGCGGTTTTGGAAGCACGCTTCTGAACGCGTCACTTTGCGGTCTGTTTTGTAATTTTGCTGTTCTTATCACTAAAGCAAAATCAACTTCTAACATACTTGCGGGATATTTTCTCGTTGTGGCTCATTGCTTTTACGGACTTAATATATTGAATATGCTGCCGACATTTTTCGGCGTGATTTTGTTCTGTAAGGTCACAAAAAGAAGCATTGCCGAAAATCTTCACATCGCAATGTTTTCGACGTCGCTTGCTCCGTTTATAAGCGATTTTCTTTTCAGATATCCCGACAATGCAGGGTATGTTTTTGGAAAAATCGAGGTTTCGATATTGGGAATTGTCTTATCCGTAATTTTAGGACTTGCCGCAGGTGTTGTTGTACCGGCCCTTCTTCCGGGGACAACAAGAATGCATAAGGGCTTCAACCTTTACAAAGCAGGGTTGGCCATAGGACTCTTAGGTTGCTTCATATTTGCATTTTTATATAAGACCTTCGGCATAGATGCACCTTCTCCTGTAGTTGTAAACAATGTAAGATACGCCCAGCAAGGAGCCTTGCATATGATATTTATGAATATATTCTTTGCATTTATATTCATTGCATCTATCATTGTGGGATATTTATTAAACGACAAAACCTTCAAGGGCTACAAGGATATTTTTTACAGCTCGGGACACAATGTAGATTTTGCAAGACATTTCGGAATGCCCGACTGCCTTATAAATATAGGTATTTACGGCTTCTTTATTCTTGTGTGCTTCAACCTGATATTTCTCTTTACCGACGGTGTAGGATACACCGGTCCGTCTGTCGGTGTCACCATAGCTGCGCTGACATTTTCTTCTTCGGGACAAAACCCGCGTAACGTTTGGCCCATTTTTGTGGGATTTGTACTGTTATACGGTTTGGTGCTTGGAATTTGTACGTTATGCGGAATAGATATGCCATGGTCACTCTCCACCCAGTGCTATCTTAACGGACTCGCGTTTGCAACAGGGCTTTGCCCCTTTGCAGGCAAATACGGCTATCGCATCGGAATTTTGGCGGGTTTTGTTTGCGCCGTCATATGCTCCTCTACGGCGGCAATGCACGGAGGATTTGTTCTTTATAACGGCGGATTCAATGCAGGACTTACAGCGCTTATTCTGATACCTATTTTAGATTTTTATAATGTTAAGGAAAAAGCTCCGTATTTACCTCAAAAATTGAATAATTAAATTAAAGGGACGAATTTTTCTTTAAACCAAAACCTGGTTCTCTATCTTGTGACAGTATAAAAAACTGCGGTGTGCAAAAAAGCATCTACCGCAGTTTTTTTATAGAAGAAATTATTCCTTTACGATAAAGGGAGCTATCTTATCAAAAAGCTCTGTGCAATTGTCGCAATGTGCCGTAAGCTTTATGGGATTGAGGAGATCAAGGCTGAAAATACCCATAATAGATTTCGCATCTACAACATATCTTCCCGAAGACAAGTCAATATCTATATCGGTAGCTGTTACGATGTCCACCAAGGTGCGAACATCCTGAATTGTCGAAAGACGAATAAATACTGTCTGCATAATATAACCTCTTTTCTTTTACTTTTGCTTAATTATACCAAAAATATATTTGTTTGTCAATAGGTATATTTTATAATAAATTGCTCGGAAATACTAATTCTTCAGCTTTTTGGGGTTATACCTCTGTTTTTTTGAATTTATAAAACAAAAAAATGAATAAAATTTGTGAATTTTTGAATTTTGGACTTGAACTTTTTAATATATAGTATTATAATATTGTTTGGATATAAAATTATTAAAATTCACGGAGGTTTATCATGTTAGTATCAGCAAAGGAAATGCTCACAAAAGCAAAGGAAGGACACTATGCTGTAGGTCAGTTCAACATAAACAATCTTGAATGGACCAAAGCAATTCTCCAAACAGCGCAGGAATTGAATTCTCCTGTAATTCTTGGTGTTTCCGAGGGCGCAGGAAAATATATGTGCGGTTACAAGACAATTGTAGGAATGGTTAACGGTATGCTTGAAAACCTTAAGATCACCGTTCCCGTTGCTCTTCATCTTGACCACGGCTCTTACGAAGCCGCTCTCGCTTGCATCGATGCAGGCTTCTCTTCTGTAATGTTCGACGGTTCTCACTATCCTATCGAGGAGAACATCGAAAAGACAAAAGAGCTCGTTCGCATAACAACCGAAAAGAATATTTCTCTCGAAGCTGAGGTAGGAGCTATCGGCGGCGAAGAGGACGGTGTAATTGCAGGCGGCGAATGCGCAGATCCCGACGAATGTAAAATGATCGCCGATCTTGGCGTTACAATGCTTGCCGCAGGTATAGGCAACATCCACGGAAAATATCCTGAAAACTGGGCAGGACTTTCTTTCGAAACTTTGGATGCTATCCAGCAGAAAACAGGTGCTATGCCTTTAGTTCTTCACGGTGGCACAGGCATTCCCGCTGATATGATCAAAAAGGCTATCAGCCTCGGTGTTTCCAAGATCAATGTAAACACAGAATGTCAGCTTACATTTACTGCCGCTGTTCGTAAATATATCGAGGAAGGCAAGGATCTTGTAGGTAAGGGATTTGACCCCCGTAAGGTTCTCGCTCCCGGCGTAGAAGCAATCAAGGCGACTGTTAAAGAAAAGATGGAGCTTTTCGGTTCCGTTAATAAGGCGTAATTGTTCTTAAAATGAACGATTCTACAATTTTGACACGAAACAGATTGCTCGGAGAAGAAGTGGTAAAAGCTCTTAAAAGCAGATTTTTTGATGCTTATTATTGTGAAACACAAGAGCAGTCTGTAATTAAAGCATTATCGCTTATTCCCGAAAGATCCACAGTAACCTGGGGCGGCTCAAAAACTATACGTGATATAGGGCTTACTTCTGCTGTAAAAAGCGGAAACTATATCGCATATGACCGCGATGAGATTCCCCCATCCGAAAGAACCCGTTTTGTAAGAGAACATTTCTTTTCGGATGTATATCTTACAAGCGCCAACGCTCTCACACAAGACGGCATTCTCTTCAATATTGACGGAATGGGAAACAGAGTTGCATCAATGATTTACGGTCCTGAAAATGTAATCGTTGTTGTAGGCATAAACAAGATAGTAAAAGACATAGATGCTGCTATTTCACGGGCGAGAAACACAGCCGCACCGACAAATGCACAGAGATTTGATATTAAAACTCCCTGCAAAGCTACAGGTAAATGCGCTGACTGTAAATCTCCCGACTGCATCTGTTCTTACATGGTTGCTACAAGACTGTGTAACCCAAAAAACAAAATAAAGGTCATTATTGTAGGCGATTATTTGGGATTTTAACTTTCAAAAGCGTATATTGCGGACTTCCTCAATATGCGCTTTTGCTCTTTTTACTTAATATATAAAAATTCAAAAAATATTTTGGTTCTATAATAAATGTTGGGGTAAAACCAACAGATATTGCAAATAAAAAGTAAAAAAACAAAAAAAGAAGAGCATATCTGAAAAAAATCTGATAAAATGTAGTTACCACACA
>SVQV01000034.1 GCA_015065175.1 Oscillospiraceae bacterium
CCCTTTAGGGGCATGCCTGTGAAAGTCGTGCGGTTGGCAGACTTTTCGACGAGCCTATAGGCTCAGCCTATGACATGCCCTAAGGGGGCTTGTGCAAGCCACCGGCACGGCCGGTGGTCTTGACTTCGTATACTGGATTATAGGTGCTATTTTAGCACGTAATTAATTATTAAGCAACTTGTAAAATTCGCTTTTTGTCATTCCTCGGTCCTTTGCCGCCGCTTTTATAGCGTCCATTCTTGCGAGTCCGTTTTTTTCGTAGTGCGAAACGTGATCCTTAGGCGAAAGGGAAAGGAGGGAATTTTCTTCTGAAATCAGATCATTTATTTCTTTTGAAGAAGCGCCTTCCATTATCAAAACATATTCGCCTCGCGGAGATTTTTCCTTATAAATTTCCACAGCTTTTGAAAGAGTAGTGCGTAAAATTTCCTCATTTATCTTCGTTAATTCTCGGCAGAGCGCAATTCTCCTGTCGCCGAACACTTCATACAAGTCATCAAGAGTGGTTCTTAGCTTGTGAGGAGCTTCATAAAATATCAATGTTCTGACTTCGTTTTTTATTTCCGCAAGACGCTTGTTTCGCTCGCCCTTCGAAGTGGATAAAAATCCTTCAAACGCAAATCTGCCTGTCGGAAGTCCCGAAAGCGCAAGCGCAGTGACAGCCGCGCAGCAACCGGGTATACAGGATACGGTAATTCCTTTTTCCGCGCAGAGAGCTACTAAATCTTCACCCGGATCACTTATCGCAGGCATTCCCGCATCTGTGACGAGAGCGCAGCTTTCGCCTGCTTCTATCCTTGCGGTAATTTCTTCGCCTCTTTGTCTCTTGTTATGCTCGTAATAGCTGACAAGGTTCTTTTTTATTCCGAAACGTGCAAGGAGATGCTGTGTATTTCTCGTGTCCTCGGCGGCAATAAAATCCACTTCAGAGAGAACCTTTAAAGCTCTTTCCGACATATCCGCAAGATTTCCTATAGGAACTGCCACAAGATATAATGTGCTTTTTTCTACTTTGTTCTTTTCCTGGGCGGTCGAGTCATCAACTGTGTTTTTTATACTGCTCATATTATTATTCAAAGCTTCCTGTTTCGTAAATTTTTTGCATTTCTTCGCTGAAATCCTTGTTTTGTGTATCCTTATATATGAAAAAGGGCTTGCTTATCTTGCATCCGCATTTTCCGCCTTTTTTAGCCTCTAACAGAACCATTGAAGGAATCGAATTGAAATTTGCGTGTACGAAGGTCATTTTTTTAGGCTCCAATGCGTTTTGTCTCATTGCAGAGAACAGATCGGAAAGCCTGTCAGGGCGGTATACGCAATAAAACTTTCCTCCGTATTTTAATGCTTGAGAAGCAGCGCATACGAAGTCGGATATTCCACCAAAAAGCTCATGCCTTGCTATAGCCTTTTCATCGCTTATATTCATAGCGCCGCCCGTAGAGATCATATACGGTGGATTTGTAAAAACCACGTCGCATTCCTCTTTTATAAAATCTTTTAAATTCCTTATATCGGCGTGTAGACATTCTACCTTTTCGCCCATATCGTTTAAAATAATATTTCTCTCGATTACGGATGCGAAGCTTTCCTGAAGCTCTACGCAAATTATGTGATTTAATTTTTTTCTTGCGGCACATAGGAAAGAAATTATTCCCGAGCCTCCTCCTAACTCTATTGCAGAGGCTTTAGGCTGTTTTGAAATATATGATGCCAAAAGCAGAGCATCGGTTCCAAGCTTAAGCCCCGAATCTCGCTGAATGAGTGAGATGTCATCATTTACCTCGTCTATATGTTCGCCGTCAAAAAGCGTTATTTCCTTTTTCATCTTTATTCCTTTGAATTTATTAAAAAGCGGAGAGCGAGCAAGCCGTCTCTCCGCTTTTTGTTGCAGTTTCTGCGTATTACTCCTTGTTGGGAGCAGAAACAGGACATGTGCTGGCACAAGCGCCACACTCTACACATTCCTCAGCGTTGATAACATACTTGCCATCACTCTCGCTGATACATTCTACGGGGCATTCCTCAGCGCAAGCGCCGCAAGCAATGCAATCGTCATTGATTATGTAAGCCATTCTATACACCTCCAAATATTATTCTACTATCAATTTTATCACATATATAAAAAAAATCAATAGGTATTTTATATTTTTTTTGAAAAATTTTGAATTATTCTTCGATTTTTTCTAATTCTTCATCATTTTCTGTCGAATTGTTGGCTTTTGCGCCTTTAATTACCTTAACCTCGGAGCAATCGAAGAGCTTGGGAGTCTCAGGCTTGTCGTCCAAACGTACTTTTACAAGCTGTAAAAGAGGTCGTGTTTCGATGACTACACCGTTGCCTGCGGATGTGCTGACTGTTGAGCCAATATGGGGAGTTGTTTTTAACGCTTCTTCATAAGTCTCATGCTCATAACGTAAGCAACACATAAGTCTGCCGCAGCTTCCCGAAATTTTTGCGGAGTTAAGAGAGAAGTTCTGCTCCTTTGCCATTTTTATTGAGACCTGCGCAAACTCGGATAAAAATTCCGAACAGCAGAACGGTCTGCCGCAGCTTCCAAGGCCTCCCATTATTTTTGCTTCGTCTCTTATTCCTATCTGACGAAGCTCTATTCTTGTTCTGAAAATAGAAGCAAGATTCTTAACCAATTCACGGAAATCGACTCTTCCGTCTGCCGTGAAATAAAAGAGAAGCTTACTGTTGTCGAAGGTGTACTCAACGTCTACAAGATTCATCTCATAATGTAAAGCCTTTATTCTTTCTTCGCAAATTTTTCTTGCATCCTCTTCGGCCAACCTGTTCTTTTCGTGCTTTTGCTTGTCGTCCTCGGTTGCTTTGCGTATTATGTTTTTGAGTGGCAGAACTACCTCGGAGATAGGCAAAAACTTGTTTGCCACAAGTACTTTTCCAAATTCCAATCCTCTTGATGTCTCGACAATTACGAATTCGCCTACCTGCGCCGTAATTCCGTTGGGAGCAAAATAATATATCTTGCTTGCGCTTCTGAACGCAACACCTATAATTTCGACAGGCTGATTTTTGTCCTCGGGTATTGTCAAGTCTTCAGACTGATTATTGATCTCGTTTCGTTTATCTGTGTTATTCATATAAATTTCCACCGTTTATAATATTAATTGTTTTTTATTTCATTCAAAAGATGATTTGTTGTAAGTCCGATATTTGAATTGAGGTTCAAGTCCTCAATTGCCCCAAAAACGGCATCCGATATAGTAAAAAGTCGGTTTATGCCTGCTTTTTTTGAAATGTCTATTGCAAGGTCTCTGTCATAATAATAAATAAGCGGGATGCTTTCACATTTTTTCAAAAGTATAAGATCTCTTATTGCGGTATATAAAAGCGAAAGCTCCTGTATCAGCTCAACTCTTTTTGTGGGAAGCAAGGTAAATACGCTATGAAGCTTTACGAAGCCTTCCTTTGAGACAAGAGCATTTATGATCCCGTCCACGACTTGGCGTTCTTTAAGTACGCTTGACATTTCTTTAGAGCTCATAAGTGAAAGAGCTTTTCCGATGCTTCCTTGGCTTGCTTCCAATGCGATCAAAAAGTTGCTTTTAGAGTCGCTGAAAAAAGAAGAAGCAGTCTTATTGTTTTTCAGCAAATAATCTTTCATATCCTCAGTTGAGAACAGAGACATTCTTATTATTTGCGCTCGGCTTTTTACTGTAGGTAATATTGCGTCAGAGTTGTCACATAGCAAGAGCGTGACTACATTTTCGGGCGGCTCCTCCAAAACCTTTAAAAGCGCGTTCTGAGAGGCGTCATTCATGAGGTGAGCTTCGTTTATAATGTAAAGCTTATATTCCGACTCGTTTGAGGAAAGGAACATATCGGTGCGCATTTCTCTTACAGCGTCAATGGTTATTGTAGCTTTTCCGTCTTCTCGTTCAAGAAAATAAACATCGGGAGAGTTTTTCGATAAGACCTTCTGACAGCTATCACAGTGCATACACGGAAGCGCTTCGTTTGAAGCATGCTTATTCTCGCAGGCAAGCGCCGCCGCTATTCTGTAAGCAAGCATTTTTTTGCCGCTTCCTTTAGGTCCTTCGATTATATAAGCGTGCGCGAGAGTGTTATCTGCGATACTTTTGCCTAAAGAGCTTTTAATTTTTTCGTTTCCGAAAATATCAGAAAAAATTTCTCTCATAACCACGCCTCCATAAAAACTACACTATTATATTATAACAGTATTTTTGCTTCTTGTCAATTTATTTTTGATAATATAAAATTTATCTTTGCAAAAAAATAAAAAATATTACATATATATTGTAAAAAAGCAAAAAATGTGATATACTATGTGATGTGAAAATTAATACTTGATTATACAGGAGTTTGAAAATGGCAGAAAAAGAAAAGTTTTTTATAACAAGCGCAATTGCTTACAGTTCTCGTAAACCTCATTTTGGTAATACATACGAGATAATTATGACGGATGCTATCGCAAGATATCAGCGTCAGATGGGAAAAGATGTTTTCTTTCTCACAGGAACAGACGAGCATGGACAGAAAATAGAGAACCTTGCGAATGAAAGCGGTATTACGCCTCAGAAATACGTTGATAACGTTTCGGGCGAGATCAAGCAGATCTGGGACCTTATGGGCGCAAGCTATGATAAATTTATTCGCACAACAGATGATTATCACGTAAAATCTGTACAGAATATTTTCAAAAAGCTTTATGAGCAGGGTGATATTTACAAGGGATATTATGAAGGATGGTACTGCACTCCCTGTGAATCCTTTTTCACCGACACTCAGATAGTAGACGGAAAATGTCCCGATTGCGGCAGACCCGTACAGAAAACCAGAGAAGAAGCATATTTCTTCGCTATGAGCAAATATGCCGACAGACTTATTGAATATATAGAGAATAATGTTGAGTTCATCGAGCCCGAATCACGTAAAAAGGAAATGCTTAATAACTTCTTGAAATCGGGGCTTCAGGATCTTTGCGTTTCAAGAACCTCTTTTAAGTGGGGAATTCCCGTAACATTTGACGATAAGCACGTAATATATGTCTGGATAGATGCGCTTTCAAACTATATAACCGCTTTAGGATACGATCCCTGTAACGAGACTCAGCCCGAGCTTTTCAACAAGTATTGGCCCGCAAATGTTCATATTATCGGAAAAGACATTCTTCGTTTCCATACTATTTATTGGCCTATTATCCTCATGGCATTGGGACTTGAATTGCCGAAAAAGGTTTTCGGTCATCCGTGGTTTAATTTTGGCGCTGATAAGATGTCGAAGTCTAAGGGAAATGTTGTTTATGCCGATGAGCTTGCGGAGCAGTTCGGTGTTGACGGTGTTCGTTACTATGCGCTTTCCGAAATGCCCTATGCCAATGACGGAAGTATAACATACGAGAATGTTATAAACAGATACAACACAGACTTGGCAAATAACCTTGGCAACCTTGTAAGCCGCACTCACGCTATGACTGCTAAGTATTTCGGGGGAGTAATTCCTACACCTGCCGAAGAAACAGAGCTTGACAGAGACTTGAAAGAAACTGTTAAAAAAGCAATTGCCGAAGCTAAGGCTCAGATGGATAATTATCATATAGCAGATGCCCTTGAAGCTATATTTAATATGCTTCGCCGCGCAAATAAATATATTGATGAGACTACGCCTTGGGTTCTTGCAAAGGATGAGTCGCAGAAGGCTCGTCTCGGAACAGTAATATACAATCTTTTGGAAACAATAAGAATTGGCGCTGTATTGCTTTTGCCGTTTATTCCTTCCACCTCTCAGAATATATTTGACCAGCTTGCGACAGACGTAAGCTCATATGATTCCGTGAGCGAATTTGGCGCTCTGGAATCCGAGAAGCCTCTCGGACAGTCATTCGTTCTTTTTGCAAGAGTTGATGAGGCAGAATTTTTCAAGAAAATCGAAGAAAAGAAGAAGGCAGAAGAAGCCGCAGAGACTAAGGCAGAAGAACCTGAGCATGAGCCGACTATCGGCATTGATGCTTTTAAGAATGTAGAACTGAGAACCGCAAAAATCATTGACTGCGAAAAAGTACCGAAAGCGAAAAAGCTCTTGAAGCTTCAGGTGGACCTCGGTTATGAAAAGAGACAGATAGTTTCGGGTATCGCTAAGTTTTATGAGCCAGAGGATCTTATAGGTAAAAAGGTCATCATTGTTTCCAATCTTGCGCCCGCTACGCTTTGCGGTGTAGAGAGCAAGGGAATGCTTTTAGCATCGGGAGAAGAAGAGGTAAGAGTCGTATTTTTGAGTGACGATACACCTCTTGGCGAAAGGGTAAGATAATTTATGTATTTCGATTCACACGCTCATTATTATGATGAGAAATTGATAAAGGAATGCACAGAGGGAGTCGATAGCTTTATCGACTCCCTTATGACAGATAAGAATATAAGCGGTATTATAAATGTCGGTACAAATATAGAGAATTCCTATATAGCGCTTGAGCAGGCTACGCATCATAAAGGAATGTATGTGGCGGCGGGAATACATCCGTCCGATTGCAAAGAGATTTCCGATATGAAAGAAGCGTTGTCTGAGCTTGAAAAGATAATCTCCGAAAACAGAGAAAAAGTAGTGGCTTTAGGTGAAATAGGACTCGATTATTATTGGGAGCCGATAGATAAAGACAGGCAGAAATCATATCTGTATGCTCAGCTTGACTTAGCGGAGCGGCTCGATATACCCGTAATAATACATGACAGGGATGCTCACGGAGACTGCTTCGATGCAGTATCGTCGAGAAAAAACATCCGAGGTGTTTTTCATAGCTATAGCGGCAGTGCCGAGATGGCAAAAGATTTTGTAAGGAGAGGCTGGTATATTTCTTTTTCGGGAACTATTACCTTCAAGAATGCGGAAAGAGTGAGAGATGTCGCACGTGCGCTTCCTTTTGACAAAGTTCTCATAGAGACAGACTGTCCTTATCTTACTCCGCACCCCTTCAGAGGAAAAACAAATCATTCGGGCTATATAGAATACACAAACGCGATGCTTGCTTCTGTCTGGAATTTAACATCGGAAGAAACAGCATACATTACCGCCGAAAATGCCAAAACCTTGTTCGGCATTGCGGATTGACTTCTGCCTTGTTTTATCGTAGGCATTTGTGGCTAATTGCAGTTTCCTGTAATGTTGTAACCTTTTACAATATTAAACATAGAGTTTATAACAAGCCAAAGCTGCGGAAAATATTTCATAATATTCCAAATACCGACTCCTTTGAAGCCAAGCTCGTATACTAAATCGAGCTTGGCTTTTATGCTGTTTGCATCTTCAAAGTATACGATATGCTCAATTGCATTTCCGTTTTCCTTTTCGTAAAATATGAAATACGGAGTTTGTGCTATAGCATCGTATTCTATTTTTGCATTCTTCTGCATAGCCAACTCTACAGCACCTATGTTTGAAATGCTTCTTGCTCTCGATTCTCCTTCAACAAAAGGAAGTGTCCATTCGTATCCGTAGTTTGGAATACCGAGTGTTATCTTATCGGGGGATATTTCTTTTGAAGCAAAAAGCGCTACCTCTCGCACTCTGTCTATAGGTGCTACAGGCATAGGAGGGCTGAATGTGTAGCCCCACTCGTAAGTCATAAGCATTACGGAATTTGCGGCATTTCCTATATCGGAATAGTTTTGCCCCTCATACAGAATTCCTGCTTGCTCTTCGGATGTTTTGGGAGGGAGATCCACAAAAACATAGTATCCTTCGGGACACAGCTTCTGCCGTAATTTTTTTATGAAATCTGTGTATTCGTTTGCATAGCTTTTGCCGATGTATTCAAAGTCTAGATCGACACCGTTATAGCCTTTTTCTTTTACGGTGCTGTATATTTCATTTATCAGCTTTTCCTTCGTTTGCTCATTGCTCAGAATGCTTCCGACTAAGTCTTCGGAAAAACCGCCGTTCTGACTTAAATTTGTGACTACCATAGTTGGTAATACTCCGTAGTCCTTTGCGAGTGAGATCAACTCCGCATCGTTCGGTTCTCTCAATGTTCCGTCACTTTGAACGCTGTGCGAGAAAATGGAAAGGTATGTTAAGTAGGGTAATGTACGCTTTAAAACCTCTCTTGAAATATTCGGAAAGGCAAAGCCGTTGACAGTTATGTTTCCGTATTTCGGAGTTGGATAAGAAATAGCTAAGACCTGACCGGGATATATAGTGTTTTCTCCCATTAAAACAGGATTGTTGCGCATTAATGCCATAACCGACGTATTGAAGCGCCTCGCAATTGCTTCAAGTGTGTCGCCGCCTTTCACGGTATAACTTTTTTCGGGGACAAGGATGACAAGTGTTTGCCCTACGGTAAGCTTGTCTAAATTCTTTAAATCGTTGTCTTCCGCTATTTTTGTGACAGGAACTCCGTATCTTCGTGAAAGGGTATAAAGCGAGTCGCCGTTCTGGATTGTATGAATTATCATTTTTTCTCCTTTGCTATTGTTGATAGTTAATTTCAGTATATGTTAAAATATTGAATTTGCTATCGTTTTTTCTTTTTTAAGTATTTTTCTTTATTACTGTGAGAATAATACTTTTGTAAAAAAGGAGGAATGACAATGGGAAAAGTACAGTTCGCGCGAGTAAGCGCAAGAGAAATTTTAGATTCAAGAGGAAATCCTACGGTAGAAGCTACAGTAGTTTTAAGTGACGGAAGTGTCGGAGTGGCAGGCGTTCCTTCGGGTGCTTCTACAGGAACATTTGAAGCGGTGGAGCTGAGAGATACCGCCAAAAAAAGATATTTCGGGAAAGGTGTTTTAGATGCCGTATACCATGTAAACAAGCTCATTTCACCTGCCCTTTGCGGAATTTCCGCATATGATCAGAATGAAATAGATGCGACAATGCTGCTTTTGGACGGAACGGATAACAAATCAAAAATGGGCGCAAACGCCATTCTTGCTGTATCTCTTGCATCTGCAAGAGCAGCGGCAAATTCATTGGGAGTGCCGCTTTTTAAGTATATAGGCGGAATAAATGCGAACAGGCTTCCTATTCCTATGATGAATGTATTGAACGGAGGCGCACATGCCTCAAACAATGTTGATATACAGGAGTTTATGATAGTCCCGATAGGCGCTGAGAGCTTTTCAGACGCTTTGAGAATGGGAAGTGAGGTTTATCACGTTCTTGGAAGGATGTTGAAAAAGAAAGGTATGTCACTCGGTGTGGGAGACGAAGGCGGATACGCCCCTGACCTTGAAAATGACGAACAAGCCATAGAACTGCTTTGTGAGGCTATAAATGAAGCAGGCTACGATACCGCATCTATCGCCATAGCCTTGGATGCCGCCGCAAGCGAATGGCAGAGCAATAAGGGATACAAGCTTCCCAAAAGCGAAAAAAATTACAGTAGTGAAGAGCTTATATCCTACTGGAAGACTATTACCGATAAATACCCTGTAATTTCTATAGAGGATGGTCTTGGCGAGTCGGATTTTGACGGCTGGGCAAAGCTTACTAAAGAAATAGGAGGAAAGGTAAGACTTGTAGGTGACGACCTGTTTGTAACAAATACGTCAAGGCTTCGTGTAGGAATAGATTCAGGCGCAGGAAATTCTATCCTGATAAAGCCAAACCAGATAGGAACTCTGACAGAAACATTAAATGTAATAGATATGGCAAAAAGAGCGGGATACGGTACGATAATTTCTCACCGTTCGGGAGAAACGGAGGATACAACGATCGCTGATATAGCGGTAGGAACAAATGCGGGCTTTATAAAATCGGGTGCGCCTTGCCGAAGCGAAAGAGTAGCAAAATATAACAGACTCTTGAAAATTGAAGCATCGCTTTATGAAAAAGGAGTCTTCGGAATATAATAAAAGTGGATTTTACTGAAAATACGGATTATAACTTTTGAATTAAAACAAAAATTAAGGAAAAATCGAAAAAAACACTTGACAAATTGTGAATAATATGGTATTATAGGAAAGTACGATACAGAACACCTAATACGCCCCTGTAGCTCAGAAGGTAGAGCACTTGACTTTTAATCAAGGTGTCCGGAGTTCGACTCTCCGCAGGAGCACCATTTTGGAACAGGCTACACGCTTGTTCCAATTTTTTCTTTAGGGAGTGAAATATGAAAATTGTTGTTTTGGACGGAGCAACTCTCGGGGAGGATCTTTCACTTTCTCCTCTTGATGCTTACGGAGATGTTACGGTGTATAAGACATCTTCACAGGAGGAAGTTTGTCTTCGTGTGTCTGATGCCGATGTATTGATTTTAAACAAGATAAAGCTCAATGAAAGCAATTTGAAATATGCGAAAAATCTCAAGCTTATCTGTGAAGCCGCTACAGGATACGATAATATCGACCTTTCTTATTGCCGAGAAAGGGGAATTGCTGTTTCTAATGTCGTGGGATATTCCACACACAGTGTGGCGCAGGTAACTATTTCTATGGCGTTGTCTCTTTTTACTCATATTCCCGAATACAGCAGATTTGTAAAGAGTGGGGATTACACAAAAAGCGGTATTGCCAACAGTCTTATACCTGTTTACCATGAGATCTGCGGTAAGACTTGGGGCATAGTAGGACTTGGAAATATCGGCAGGCAGGTAGCGAAAACGGCAACAGCTATGGGCTGCAATGTTCTCGCATTTAAACGTGTACCGGATGAAGAATTTGAATGTGTATCTCTTGAAAAACTCTGCAAGGAGTCGGATATTATAAGCATACATCTGCCGCTTTCTGAAAGCACACGTAATATTTTTGACGAAAAATGTATTTCTCTTATGAAAAAAGATGCTATTCTTATCAATCTTTCAAGAGGCGCTACTACGGATGAAAATGCTATCGCTATGGCTATAAAAGAGGGGAGTATTGGCGGTTTTGCTTCGGATGTCTATTCCGAAGAACCATTTTCCAAAAAGCATCCTTTTACAGAAATTATGGACAAGGACAATGTTCTTTTTACACCCCATATGGCATGGGGCGCTTACGAAGCACGAGCGCGATGCTTAAATGAAATTTTAAAGAACATAGAGGCATTCAAAAACGGAGAGCGACGCAACAGGGTTGACTGACAAATAAACAAAAAAGTGAGACGCGGTACAAAAAATGGAAACAGTAAATCTTGATACATCTTCAGGCGGTTATATAAATATATTAAAGCAAATAGAGTATGCAATAGCGTCTGCCTCGGTAAGAAATGTTGACATTCTCAAATTTTCCTGTGAAAATTCGGAACGCAGATCGTCTTCCAACAATATGCAGAGGGCAATACGCTATTTTAAAAAGCTTGGCAAGATACACTGCTTTGTTTTTGGTGAAAAATTCGGCGGCGGAGACGATACCACAAGGTATCTCTTAGAAAAAGCGGAATATATAAAAGACGATATAGATTTTGGCAAGGGGAACGAAGAAATAGCTATAGTATATGTAAAATCCGCAAACTAAAATAATAAAAGCTCAGGCAAGCCGAAACGGCAAAACCTGAGCTTTTGACTTATGTAACGCGGCACTCTCAGTCCTTATGAGTTTCCAAATACTCTACAACATCTCGGATAGTAATAAATGTGTGAAGATCTTCATCATCTATTACTATGTTGAATTTTTCCTCGCAGAGAAGAATAAGGTCGGCAAGCTCGAGAGAGTTGACTCCTAAATCATTTGTAAGCTCTGCATCAAGAGTGATAGCATTCTCATCGACATCCAATTCCTCAATAAGAAGATTTTTGAGTTTTTCAAACATTGTAAATTTCCTCCAAATAATTTTAGATACAAGCGTATATTATTTTATTTTATAACGCTTGATTTTTTTAGAAGCGTTCTTTTCGAACTCTTCATATCTGACTTCAATATTAGTAACGTGCTTAAATGAAGGCAGACGCTTGTTTATATTTATAACTGCATCTTTTACGGCAGTATAAATTTCGCTCGGTGTTTTTTCTGAAATTTCAGGGTTCTTCATATCGGGAACGACAATAGCTGTAATTGCTATTTCGCCATTCGCATTTTCTCTTCCGAGAACAACAGATTCAAGAACAAAAGGAATTCGGGAAATATATTCCTCTATTTCTTCGGGAAATACGTTTTTGCCGTTGCTGAGAATGATAACGTTTTTCTTTCGTCCTGTGATATACAAGTATCCGTCCTTTAAATAACCGATATCTCCTGTACGGAAATATCCGTCCTCTGTGAATACAGCGGCGGTAGCTTCCTCGTCCTTGTAATATCCCATCATTACATTGTCACCTTTGACGAGTATCTCACCTGTTGTCTGACCCTCGTCATAGTCGATTTTTACATCAATGCCCCATATCGGCACACCGACAGAACGGAGACGGGCCTTTCCGTAAGGATTTACGGCTACAAGAGGAGAACATTCGGTAATTCCGTACCCCTCTAAAACCAAAATTCCGAGATGCTCGAAATCGCTGACAATTTCAGGAGAAACGGGCGCGCCTCCGCAGATAATGCTGCGAAGCTTTCCGCCAAATGCTACAGTTATCTTTTTGAGGAGACGGCGGCTTATTTCGGGCGGCAGCTTCATCATTAATCGGATTGTTTTTTCAAGTCCCTTCTTGCGTACCTCGTCCCATATTCTTTTATGCATCGTCTCAAGCACCAAAGGAACCATAACCATAGTAGTGGGCTTGAATTCACGAAGGTTCTTCAAGATTTTTTTGAGACTGTCATTTATAAGCTCTGTGCCACCTATAGCAATTACACCGAATTGACCGCACATCATTTCATATGAATGATGTATAGGAAGAATAGAAACAAACGTACAGTTTTCATCGTAGTTCGTGGAGTTTACAGAAGCATTGAGCGTAAAGATCAGGTTCTTGTGAGAAAGCATTACGCCCTTGCTTGTTCCTGTAGTTCCCGAAGTGAAGAGAATAGCGCTTCTTTTGGAGAGGTCAATTTCAACCTCAGTAAAAGAAGTGTTACCGTTTTTGAGCTCTTCTTTACCGATCTCCAACATATCATCTGCACTTATTACAGACTCGGTGCGAACATAATTATCATCGGGCTGTACGGGGATATAAAGCTTGACATTGGGAAGATCCTTCATTCCCTCGGATATCTTTTTGTTATAAGTGCCTGTATAAACTACAGCATCTACTTCCGCATGGTTCAAAAAGGCAACTACCTGTTCAAACTCAAGCTCTTTATCGAGAGGCACTACAGTTCCGTTTCCGATAACTACAGAAAGGTAGAAGGTAGTATACATGGGGTGAGTTTCGCCTATTATTGCAACCCGTTTTCCCATAAATCCAATTTTGGAAAGAGCGGTTCCTATAGCATCCATATTGTTTCTTAAATCGTTATAGGTCCATTCCTTGGTTTGGTTTTTTTCTGTGTAAATATAAAGAGTCTTATCACCAAACGACGCTTGGCTTTTATAAACCATATCTCGCAGGTCTTTAAAGTCTGCAATTGTTTTATGCTTGTTGTTAAAATTTAACATAGTTTTTTCCTCTTTTGTAAAAAAACATAACTATGACTATTTTATACTATTTTGCCCTTTTTGTCAAGTGATTTTTAAAAAAGGGGGTGATATATCAAAAAATTTAATCTGTCTTAATATTTATAATATTTTTCCATAAGTGCAAAAAGTCTTTACTTTTTTAAATATATATGCTATAATCTAAGTATAAAATATGAGAGGAGGCGTATATTTATGTTACCTATGCAGATATTATGGTTATGTGTTATAATAGCGGCAGTGGTTGTCGAGGCCTTTACATCGGGACTCGTTTCTATTTGGTTTGTTCCTTCGGCGTTTGTTTCGCTGATACTTACTGTTTTTGATATTTCTACAGAAGTTCAGATTGCGGTGTTCGTTGTGCTTTCTGCTTGTTTTCTGTTCGCGTTTAAGCTTTTATCAAAGAGAAGAATAAAAAAAGGAGCAAAACTTAATTTGGACGCTATTATAGGTGAAAAGGCAGTTGTAGTAGATAAAATACAAAACATAGCAGGCTCAGGACAGGTAAAGGTTCATAATCAGATCTGGTCCGCGCGTTCTTCTGACCCCGATGTCATTTTTGAAGAAGGCGATGTAGTTTCTGTAGTCGCCATCGAAGGCGTTAAACTTATTTGTAAATAATTTAAGGAGGTGCTTTTATGCCACCATTTGTCATTCCCGGAATATTAATAGTTTTATTCTTTATAATCGTAATAGCCAACGTAAGAATAGTGCCGCAGGCACATGCGGTTATTATTGAACGTCTCGGCGCTTATTATACTACCTGGAAAACAGGCTTCCATATCAAATTGCCTTTCTTTGACAGAATTGCAAAAGAGATAATCATAATGGAGCAGGTAGTGGATTTTCCGCCTCAGCCTGTTATTACAAAGGACAATGTAAGAATGCAGATAGATACGGTCGTTTTCTACCAGATAACCGATTGCAAGCTCTATGCTTACGGCGTTACAAATCCTCTCTTCGCAATAGAAAATCTTACTGCAACAACTCTGCGTAATATTATAGGCGAGCTTGATTTGGACGCGACGCTTACATCGAGAGACGTGATAAATACAAAAATGCGCGCTATTCTGGATGAAGCGACAGATTCTTGGGGAATCAAGGTCAACCGCGTTGAGCTTAAGAATATCATGCCTCCGAAGGAAATACAGGATGCAATGGAAAAGCAGATGAAGGCTGAACGCGAGCGCCGTGAATCGATACTTCGCGCAGAAGGTGAAAAGAACAGCGCTATCCTTGTAGCAGAAGGAAGAAAGCAGTCAATGATATTGGAAGCCGAAGCAGAGAAGCAGGCTGCAATATTGAAGGCAGAGGCATTAAGAGAATCCAAGATCTGCGAAGCGGAAGGTGAAGCCGAAGCTATCCGCAAGGTCCAGCAGGCGACAGCCGAAGGTGCAAAAATGCTTAACGACGTAGCACCCGGCGAAGCTGTAATAGCTTTGAAGAGTCTCGAAGCCTTTGCAAAGATTGCTGACGGAAAGGCAACAAAAATTATAATTCCGTCTAATATTCAGTCTCTTGCAGGTCTCGCGTCATCTATGTCAGAGCTTATAAAAGAAGATAAATAAACAATTTGGCGTCCGATAGCATTTTATCGGACGCCTTCTTATTACATTAAATTTACGGAATAATAGGAGTATTAGGATCGTCAACAATTTCGTCGAGACAGTACTTTTGTCTTACTACAGGCTCACGGTTTTGCCATTTTCCGTTTGTAAAATCGGGAATGTCAACAGGTGCGCCGTTTTGAGCGATAGACATTTCGGTGAGCGCTCCGATAGAGAGCCAGGTAGCCGTGTCATAAACATCAATGGGAGTCTGAGTCTGATTCTTTACGCTCTCAACAAAAGCTCTGCAAACGAGCCAGTCTATTCCGCCGTGTCCTCCGAGCTTCTTGCTTTTTTCGTATTCAACATAAAGCGGATGATCATATTTTTCAAACATTTCGAGTTCATTGTCCCGTACAGGCTCGTCCATTCCTTCAATGAAAATTGCCTTCGAGTCCTCATTAGACATTCCTCGGGTACCTCTGATAGAGTAGTTCCTCGAATAATGAGCGCGGGGAAGTGTGGTATCAAGAGTTAACTGTATAGTTTGACCGTTTGCGCAGGTGACGAGTGTTGTAACAACATCCGCCTGTTTATAATCCATCTTTGAATATTTGCTATCGGCGCCGAGCTTTTCCTTCGTGTAATCCTTGAGACCTACGCTTTTAGAGGTGATACAGTTGAGTCTTACCATTCGGTTTCCGCGATTGATGCTAAGTGTCTTGCTTATTGGGCCAAGCTCGTGTGTAGGGTAGCTTTCACGGTTTCTGTTTATATAGTATCCGAGGCGGTAGTGCTTAACATCGTCATTTTCCACCTCTCTGAAAAGCTCCTCTTTGTTGAGATAGTGCATATATCCGCCTGTTGCGTGAACGATCTCTCCGAAAAGACCTTGCTTTACAAGATTCAGAATGGCAAGCTCGCGTCTGCAATAGCAGCAGTTTTCGAGCATCATTACAGGAACGCCCGTTTCTTCATATGCCTTAACAAGATCAAAACATTCCTCAAGAGTGTCGGAGCAACCGACCTCAATGGCGCAATATTTTCCCGCATGCATAGCTTCTATGGCAATTGCGGGACGTCCGCTCCAGCCTGTCATAACGAATATCGCATCGACCTCGGGATCATTCAATATATCACGGTAATCTTTGGTCATTATCGGACAGGGAATTTTACGTTCAATAAAAGAATCGGAAGTTCTTTTGAGCTTATCATCCAGGAGGTCGCATATATATTTGACCTCGACATCCTTCATTAAAGCGACACAAGAGGAAAGTACAAAATGACCGCGCCGCCCGAGTCCTATCCAGCCGATTTTTATCTTTTCTTTCATAAGTTGTTCCTTTCGGTTGACATATTTGTTTTACTGTGCTATAATTATACCACGTCCAAAATAAACATTCAATAGAAAAACAGATAATAAAATTACATTTTTGGACAATATATAGTTTTTGAAGGAAAACGTTATGGTAGATGTAGAGAAGGTGTTCAGCGTCAAAGGCTTTTATTCGGCATTCAGATTTGACTGGGACTTTGATTTTATCTTCAGCGGTGAGCGTCACGATTTTTGGGAGATCGTTTTTGTCGATAGCGGAAAAGTGGAAGTAACCGAAGGCGAGAATGTTTACCTTCTTTCCCAGGGAGATGTTATATTACACGCTCCAATGGAGTTTCACAGCATAAGAAGCGCTGGTGGAACTTCTCCTACAGGATACGTTATAACCTTCGAGGTGAAAGGAGAGCTTCCGTCTGAATTGAAAAACGGGATTTTCACTCTTTCTGACACGGATAAGGAAGAGTACATAAGAGTCTGCCGAAAAACCATAAATTATCACGCTCTCGAAAGCTGTCCTTCGATTTATCAGGGGCAGGAGGTTGGAAGCTTATGGGAGACTTTTTTGATAAAGCTTGCCAAGAATACTTCTTCTGCAAAAATATTTTCGGGCAGTGGCGTACCTGACTATAAAAAGCTTGTTTCCGAAATGCTCCTTCACGTGTGTGATAATTATACGCTTTCGGATTTTGCAGCCACATGTAATATGAGCGTAAGCAATATTAAGCACTTATTTAACAGATACGCAAATGTAAGCCCTAAATTCTATTACGATCAACTCAGAGCAGATCATGCCGCAGAGCTTTTGCTGACAGGAATGACTGTTGCTGAGGTTTCGGAAAAAATGAATTTTTCGTCTGCGGGGTATTTTACTGTCTTTTTTAAAAGATATTACGGCAAAAATCCTCTACAATATCAGAAAAACAATTAAAAAATTTTTCCTGAATTACAAAGCAGGCTGTATAGAGGAATTCACGGAAAATAAAATTCGAAAAATCGAATAAATATTTCAAAAAATACTTGACAAATCAATTTTTATTTGGTATAATATCAAACGTTATGTAGGTATGTACCTTTAGCTCAGCTGGATAGAGCAACTGCCTTCTAAGCAGTAGGTCGGGGGTTCGAGTCCCTCAAGGTACGCCACTTAATATGGTGGGTGTGGCTCAGTTGGTTAGAGCGTCAGATTGTGGCTCTGAAGGCCGTCGGTTCGACTCCGATCACTCACCCCAGAGAATCCCGCATAAGATGTGCGGGATTTTTCTTTTTGATATAAGTAGGGGAACGCTCCTAAAAGAAGAAGCGTTCCCTTGATCATTTTAAAGTCAGAGCTTTTTGAATTCATATACAACTGTGTGGCGATACGTATCATCCTTTTTCAAAAATGCCGCACCGTTATTGGGACTGTCAGGTTCAAACTGTGTTTCGAGACAAAAGGCTCCGTGATTTACTCTTTCGGAATTACCTCTGAAGAGGGGAAGTCCGCCGAGAGATACGCCTGCATAGAGCTGAACACAGGGCTGGTCTGTATATACCGACAAAGAAATTATTCCGTTGTTTGCCTCTGCTATCTTAGGCAAAGAGAAGGAGCATATTTTTTCCGCAGGAAGCTTTTTCAAAACAAAATTGTGGTCATATCCCGCAAAGTCATCTCCGACCCATTTTCCAATTTCGCAGAAATCTCTCAAATCGAAATATGTGCCTTCCACATTCTTTCTTCCTATTGGAAGCAATTCGCGGTCTACTACAGTATACTGATCCGCATTTATCTTGATCTTGTGAGAAAGGACAGTGCCGTTTCCACATCCGTTGAGGTTAAAATAGGAATGGTTAGTCATATTGAGTACGGTGTCCTCGTCGGTTTTTCCCGTATAATCTACCGATATTGCGGAGCCGCATATTTTGTAGGTCGCAGTTACGGTAAGGTTGCCCGGGTAGCCTTCATCACCGTCGGGGCTGAAAAGAGAAAGCGTGATAGATGTATCTGTGACTTCAACAACATCCCATACCTTTCTGTTGAAACCGCATTTTCCTCCGTGTAAATGATTTTTGCCTCTTTCATTAGCGCCGACTTTATATGTTTTTCCGTTAAGTTTGAATTCGGCGTTTCTTATTCTGTTAGCATATCTTCCGACAAGAGAGCCTTGATATGATTTGTCAGCAAGATAATCCTCAAGTGCATCAAAGCCGCATACCACCTCTGTGTTGTTAAAAATAAGATTTTTGAGTATGCCGCCAAAATTGAGTATGTGTGCCTCTAACTGCTCGTTTTTAAGGATATATTCATTTATTTCTTTTCCGTTATAATCTGCAAAGAATCTTTTTTCCATAATAGCCCTCCGATAAAAAAACAATCTGAATAAAGTATATCACATAAATGATAAAAAGTAAATATTAAAAAGGTATTTTTGTGTTGACATTTAAAAACAAAAGAGGTATAATTGATAGGGAAAAGAGGATATATTTATGAAAAAAACTGTATTTGTTATAAACGGCTCGGGAGGCGTAGGGAAGGATACATTGTGCGAAATGGCTGCAAATCGCTTCAAAGTGTGCAATGTGTCATCAATTACTCCGATAAAAGAGATAGCTTTACTTTGCGGTTGGGACGGAGAGAAAACCGATAGAGCGAGAAAGTTTTTGTCAGATCTGAAAAGCCTTACTACCGACTTCAATGACTTTCCGACCGAATGGATATACAAAAAATATTTGGATTTTCTTAACAGTGATGACGATATAATGTTTGTACATATCAGAGAAGGTGCGGAAATTGAAAAATTCGTGAAAAAAACAGAAGGAAAAGCAAAAACTCTGCTTATCCGCGGCGGAGAGCGATTTGCAAAGACAAGAACAGGAGCCTACGGAAACGCATCTGACGATTTGGTGGAAAACTATAATTACGACTATTATTTTGTAAACGATAAGCCACTTGAAGAAACAGAAGAGCTTTTCTGTAGCTTCATTGCAAAAATAACCGAATGATAATAAACAAAACCACTTAAGTTGCATTAACATTTCAATGCATTTAAGTGGTTTTTGATATTTATTTTAGAGCAGAATGCAAATCAGCCCGCCACTTCCTTCGTTTATAATTCTTTCTAACGTTTCGGATAATTTTTGACGCGACTCCTCAGGCATATGCTCAAGCTTGTTGTGAAGACCTTCGTTTACAAGCTCATATAAGCTTTTTCCGAACATATTGGATTCCCATATCCTTCTCGGGTCTTCGTTAAATTCCTCTAACATATACTTTATCAATTCCTCGGATTGCTCTTCTGTGCCGACAATAGGATTTATTTCTGTTTCAATATCTGCCTTTATCATATGAATAGATTGCGCCGAAGCCTTTAGCTTCACGCCGTAGCCGCCTGAGTGCTTCATTATTTTTGGCTCTTGAAGTCGTAATTCATCAATATCGGGCATTACAATTCCGTAGCCTTTTTCGGATACCTCATTTAATGCGTCTGCAACCTTGTCGTACTTTTTCTTTATTTCCGCAAGCTCCTTTACAAGCGATAAAAGCTCTCCTTCACTTGAAATATTTAAGCCTGACAGCTCGCTTATTGTTTTGTAGTAAAGATCGTTTTGAAATTCTATTTTCAAGTTAGCTTTTCCGTTTCCCGCATTTATATCGGCAAGCGAGCATCTCTCTATCAGTTCGCTTTCAAAATTAGTATTGAATACGCGCTTTGCATCTCCCATTTTACTTATACTGTAGGAGCTTTGCCTTGCAAAATCGAGCATAGCTTTTTTTATAAAATGTTCTTGCGGAAGCGCATTTGTCCATTCGGGCAAAGTAAATGTCAATTCTGTGATAGGAAATTCGTCTAATACAAGCTCAATTATATGTGAAATATCTTCTGAGTTCAATTCCAAGCAGTTTACAAGAGCGACAGGAGCATTATATTTCTTTTCAAGCTCATATGCGAGTGAGATCGCATTGTTATCTGAGGGGTTCGCAGAGTTCAGTATTATAGCAAAGGGCTTATTTATCTCTGATAGCTCCTTTGCCACTCTTTCTTCAGCTTCGATATAGCTTTCTCTCGGTATGTCTCCAATGCTGCCGTCTGTTGTTACAAGCATTCCTATGGTAGAGTGGTCATGTATTACTTTTCTTGTGCCAAGCTCGGCAGCATCATTGAAGGGAAGCTGTTCCTCGCTCCATGGAGTATGTACCATTCTTATCTGACCGTCTTCGAGTTGTCCTATAGCCTCGGGGACTATGTAACCTACACAGTCTATCATTTTCACCTTTAATTCAGTGGTATTATCTACAGTTATCTTCACTGCTTCATCGGGGACAAATTTCGGCTCTGTTGTCATAACGGTCTTTCCCGACGCGGATTGAGGCATTTCGTCTATAGCCCTCTTTTTTTCACCTTCCTCGGAAATGTTCGGGATTATGGCAGCTTCCATAAATTTTTTGATAAATGTT
>SVQV01000035.1 GCA_015065175.1 Oscillospiraceae bacterium
TTCACAAAGAACACCATCACCACCATCATGACGATGAAGAATGTGAATGTCACGAGCATCATCACCATCATCACGACGACGAGGAATGTGAATGTCACGAGCATCATCACCATCATCACGACGACGGGGAATGTGAATGTCATGAACATCATCATCACCACGATGATGAGGAATGTTGTTGCCATGAACACCACCATCATCACCACGCCGACGAAGTATTCACAAGCTGGGGTACAGAAACCGCCAAAAAATTCACAGCAGAACAAATCTCAAACATACTAAACAAGTTCTCAGAGTCGGATGAATACGGCATGGTATTGCGTTCCAAGGGCGTGCTTGCGTCGCAGAACGGAGAATGGATATATTTTGACTATGTGCCGGGCGAACCGGATATAAGAACAGGCGCTCCTGACGTTATAGGAAGAATTTGTGTCATAGGCTCGAAGCTTGATGAACACAAAATAGAAGAATTATTTAATATATGATAGAGGTATAAAATGGAAACTGCGGTGTATCTTTTTACAGGTTTTCTTGAATCTGGAAAAACAAAATTAATTCAAGAATCGCTTGCAGATAAAAATTTCAATTCGGGAGAAGAAAACACTTTAATTATACTGTGTGAAGAAGGAATAGAAGAAATCGATCCCTTTGCATGTCCGAATGACGGAAAAAATCTTTTTATTGAGGTCATTGAACGTATAGAGCAGATAAATCCTGACAAATTATCCGCTTTACAGAAGAAACACAGCGCAAGGCGTATAATCATCGAATATAACGGTATGTGGAAAATCGATGATTTTTACAATGCAATGCCGAAAGATTGGATCGTATATCAGGAGATCATGCTTGCCGATACCACAACATTTTTGAATTACAATGCAAACATGAGAAGTCTTGTTGTAGACAAGCTTCAGGGGTGTGAAATGGTAATTTTTAACCGTTTCAGCGACAAGTATGAAAAAATTGATTATCATAAAATCGCGAGAGCGGTGAGCAGAAATGTTAATATCGCTTATGAATATTCAGACGGCAATGTGGAATTTGATGACATAGAAGATCCGTTACCTTTTGATATCAATTCACCTGTAATAGAGATAAAAGATGAAGATTATGCCATTTGGTATCGTGATTTGGTCGAAGATTTCAAGAAATATGAAGGAAAAACGGTAAAATTCAAGGGTATAATCGCAAAAGATGAAAGAATGGATGCAAACTCTTTTGTAATCGGGCGTCATGTCATGGTATGCTGTGCTGATGATATATCATATCGCGGATTGGTCTGTAACTGTAAAGGCGCTTCAAAATATAAAACAAAGGATTGGGCAATTGTAAAAGCCAAAATTTTGATAAAAAAACATAAGCTTTACGGCTCCGAAGGTCCTGTTCTGGATTCTGTAGAGATTGCAGATGCTACACCTCCTTTACAAGAGGTAGCCACATTTTAATTTAATGAGGTAATTTATGTTTAAAATATTAAAGAAAGAAATACTCAATCCCACCGTCACGAGTATGGAAATATACGCTCCGCTTGTTGCAAAAAATGCTGAGCCGGGGCAGTTTATTATATTAAGAGTCGACGAGTGCGGGGAAAGAATTCCTCTGACAATAGCGGATTATGACAGGGAAAAAGGCACTGTCCGAATTATATTCCAGATCGTAGGTGCAACAACACAAAAATTAAACCTGCTGAACGAAGGTGATATTTTGGCTGATTTTGTTGGACCTCTCGGTAAAGCAACCGAAACGGAAAACATAAAAAAAGTAGCTATAGTCGGCGGTGGAGTAGGATGTGCTATTGCATATCCTGTGGCAAAAAAATTTCATAACAGCGGTGCTGTTGTTCATTCGATTGTAGGATTTCGCAGCAAGGATCTTATAATACTTGAAAAGGATTTCAGAGAAGTCAGCGATCGCCTTGAAATTATGACGGACGATGGTAGCTACGGAGAAAAAGGCTTAGTAACCGATGCTCTGAAAAAATTGATCGAAAACGGCGAAAAGTATGATGTAGTAATCACAATAGGTCCTCTTATTATGATGAAATTTGTTTGTCGACTTACAAAACAATACGAGATTAAGACTGTCGCAAGTATGAACCCCATAATGATAGACGGAACAGGTATGTGCGGTGGTTGTCGTTTGACTGTAGGCGGAAAAACTGTTTTTGCATGCGTTGACGGTCCTGATTTTGACGGTCATTTAATTGATTTTGATGAGGCAATTAGCCGTTCATCAATGTATAAAGAGTTCGAAAAAGAGGCTCGCGAAGAATCTTGCAATCTTTTGAAGAAGGAGAAAGAAAATGGCTAATATGTCTAAAGAAAAAAACAAAATGCCTTCTCAAGCTCCTGAGGTGCGAAACAAAAACTTTTTAGAGGTTGCATTGGGATATACTCCCGAGCAAGCAATTGACGAAGCGAAAAGATGTCTCAACTGTAAAAATAAGCCGTGTGTATCGGGATGTCCTGTAAGCATTAGAATTCCCGACTTTATTGCCGCAATTGCGGATGGTGATTTTGAAAAAGCATACGATATAATAACAGAAGCAAGCTCTTTGCCCGCAGTCTGCGGAAGAGTTTGTCCCCAAGAATCTCAATGTGAACATAACTGTGTAAGAGGCATAAAAGGTGAACCTGTTGCGATAGGCAGACTTGAAAGATTTGTAGCAGACTATCACAACTCTCTGCCGAAAAGTATCGCTGAAAAACCTGCAAAAAACGGACACAAAGTAGCAATTGTCGGATCCGGGCCTTCCGGTTTAGCGTGCGCGGGATACCTTGCAAAAAAGGGATATGATGTAACAATTTTTGAAGCGTTGCATATACCGGGTGGCGTTTTAGTATACGGAATTCCCGAATTCAGACTCCCGAAGGATATAGTAAAAAAAGAAATAGATGCATTAAAAGAACTCGGCGTGGAAATACAGACAAATGTTGTAATAGGAAAAACCATTTCTGTTGACGAGCTTTTGAGCGATATGGGCTATGAGGCTGTGTTTATCGGTTCGGGAGCCGGCTTGCCAAAGTTTATGAATATTCCCGGTGAAAATTTGAAGGGTGTATATTCTGCCAATGAATTTCTCACGAGAATTAATCTTATGAAAGCCTATAAAGAGGTAAGTGCCACACCTGTTTACAAAGCAAAAAGCGTAGCTGTAGTAGGCGGAGGAAATGTTGCAATGGATGCGGCGAGATGTGCTAAACGTCTTGGCGCCGAGAATGTATACATAGTTTACAGACGTTCTGAAGCCGAGCTGCCCGCAAGAGTCGAGGAAGTCGAGCATGCTAAAGAAGAAGGTATAGAATTCAAGCTTTTAACAAATCCTATCGAAATTTTGGGAGACGAAAACGGATTTGTAAAAGGAATCAAGTGTGTCGAAATGGTTTTAGGCGAGCCCGACGAGTCAGGCAGAAGAAGACCGGTTACAAAAGAAAACAGTGAATTTGTTATCGATGTAGATTCTGTCATAATGTCGATAGGAACGTCGCCTAATCCTCTCATTAAATCTACAACTAACGGTCTTGAAACTCAGAAGTGGGGAGGCATAATTGTAGATGAGTCTACAGGTCTTACCTCACGTGAAGGCGTTTATGCAGGCGGTGATGCAGTAACAGGCGCAGCGACAGTAATTTTAGCTATGGGTGCAGGCAAAAATGCAGGCAAAGCTATAGATGAGTATTTGACAAACAAATAAATGTGCAAAACAAAAGACTTACGATGACATTGCGTTGCGTAAGTCTTTTTTGTTTTTTACTTCAGTATTTTATATATTAACTCTATTTTATCAGGTGGCGTGTCAGAGATAACCACGGAAGAAATATATTTATTTTTTAAAAGATCTTCCTTTCCGTTTTTGTTAGTGTAAATATATGCCAATTCTTCACCTGCCGAAATATAATCGCCTGTTTTATGCAATAATTCTATTCCTGCACTCAGATCTATTATATCATCTTTGTTTTCTCTGCCGGCTCCTGTCATACAAGCACATATTCCTATTTCTTCAGCATTCATAGAGCTTATAAAGCCGCTTTTGGGAGAGAGAACCGCAAATTTATATTTTGCCTTTGGGAGATAGTCATTTTTATTTATTCTTTCGGCATCTGCGCCTTGTGCTATGACCCATTCCTTAAATTTTTTCAAAGCATTGCCGTTTGCTACCGTTTCTTTTACAAGCTTGCGTGACTTATCTAAAGAATACCCATATATCATTGAAATCATATTTGCCGACAATTCTTGAGTTATGTTTTTGAGATCCTCGCTTCCTCTGCCGTTTAACACTTCAACCGCTTCAAAAACCTCAAGCGAATTTCCTACATAACGTCCAAGCGGAACATCCATGTTTGTTATCATTGCTGATACGTTTCTGCCTAATTTTTTGCCTATCAAAATCATAAGTTTTGCAAGGCTTTCGGCATCTTTGATGGATTTCATAAAAGCACCGCTTCCTACTTTTACATCAAGCATAATAGACTTAGCACCGGCAGCCAATTTTTTGCTCATAATGCTTGAAGCAATGAGTGGAATGCTATTGACGGTTGCGGTCACGTCTCTTAACGCATATAATTTTTTATCGGCAGGAACGAATTCGGTGCTTTGTCCTATTACCGCAAGTCCCGTGTTCTCGGCTTGAGCAAAAAAATCAGATGTGCTCATAGAAGTTTTAAACCCGTATATAGATTCAAGCTTATCTATTGTGCCACCGGTGTGACCGAGTCCTCTGCCTGACATTTTTGCCAGCTTTCCGCCAAGAGAGGCTACTATAGGTGCAATTATAAGAGTTGTTTTGTCGCCTACGCCCCCTGTACTGTGTTTGTCTACGCTATAATTTCCGAATGCAGATAAGTCGAGCGTTTCACCGGAATTGAGCATGCTTTCTGTTAAATTTACGCTTTCGTCCTCCGTCATTCCGTTAAAGCAGATTGCCATAAGTAACGCCGAAACTTGATAATCGGGAATTTCACCGTCTACATACCCCTTTACAAAAAAATCGATCTCTTTTTTTGTCAATTCCTCGTTGTTCTTCTTTTTTGTAATAATATCATACATTCTCATATTAAAATTTTCTCCGTAGCATGTCATAAAATGATCGGCTTTGCATATGTGTCATAAGAAATATTGAAAAGATTTGCAATTGTTGCGGCTATGCAGGTAAATGATTTTACAGTGCCTAAATTTTTGCCCGATATATTTTTGTTGTAGATGATCATGGGTACATATTCACGTGTGTGATCGGTGCTTATGTCGGAAGGATCACATCCGTGATCTGCTGTAATAATCAAAACATCATCTTCGTTTAAATTGTTTAAAAAAGAGGGAAGCCACTTGTCAAATTCAGATAGAGCCTTAGCATATCCGTCTGCATCGTTTCTGTGTCCGTACAACATATCAAAATCCACTAAATTGATGAAGGCAAGTCCGTTAAAATCCTGTTTTAAAAGCGATATTGCGTTTTCCATGCCTTCTTTGTTGTTGTGTGTGCGGAATGCTTGAGTAATTCCCCGATTTGCGAAGATGTCCGAAATTTTACCTACGGAAATAACGTCATATCCTTCAGCTGACAGCGCATCCAAAACTGTTTTCTTGGGAGCTTCTACAGAAAAATCCTTTCTGTTTTCAGTTCTTGTAAAATCAGGAAAATCTCCCGTAAAGGGACGGGCGATCACTCTTCCGACAGCATGCTCGCCTTTTAAAATGTTTCTCGCTATTTCACAATATCCGTATAGGTCCTTGACAGGTACAATTTTTTCATGTGCGGCTATTTGAAAAACGCTATCTGCCGATGTATATACTATTAAATCTCCGCTTTTTAAGTGCTGCTCGCCGTATTCTTTTATGACTTGAGTTCCTGAAAAGGGAAGGTTGCAAATAACCTTTTTATGAGTTTTTTCTTCGAATTCTCTTATAATTTCTTCGGGAAATCCATTTGGGTATGTTGGCAATGGTTTTTTCGAGATAACCCCCGCAATTTCCCAATGTCCTATTGTCGTGTCTTTGCCGCACGAAAGCTCTTCAAGTCTTGCTATAACACCCTTAAAATCAGAAACTTTTGTAAGATAAGATACCGAGTCTATGTTTCCTAACCCGAGCTTTGTCAAAGTAGGGATATTAAAATATTTCGACCTTGAAATGGCGTGTAGAGTATTGACATCTTTGTCGCCAAACTGCAAAGAATCGGGAAGTGCGCCTATTCCTAAGCTGTCCAATACAATAAGGAATACTCTTTTCATTTTATACCTCAAAAGAAATAGCTGTTTCTAAAGCAATTTTTATCATATGACTAAAGCCTGTTTGTCTTTCTTCTGCGGAAAGAGCTGTTTTTTTGATAATATGGTCTGAAACTGTACAAATAGCAAGTGCGTTTTTGTTATACCTTGCTGCATTCGCATATAATGCGGCAGCTTCCATTTCTACCGCTAAAATTCCCATTTTATCGAATTTGTTGTTGACATTTTCATCTTCCGCATAAAACACATCACTTGAAAATATATTTCCTACATGATATTTTAACTTTGCAATGTCACACTGATTTATTGCTTCTTTCATAAGACTGTAAGATGCCAAAGGAGCAAATGTACCCGGAAAGTTGAAATTTTGTATATAGTTTGAGTTAGTGGAAGCGCCCATGCCTATTATTATATCTCCGATTTCCGCATTGTCGGCAATTGCTCCCGCAGAACCTACTCTTATAATATTTTCTACATCAAAGAAGTTAAAAAGCTCATATGAATATATAGATATTGATGGCATTCCCATTCCACTCGCCATAACTGAGACTTTTTTACCTTTATAAAAGCCTGTGTACCCTTGTATACCTCTTACATTGTTTACAAGCACAGCATTATCCAAAAAATTTTCTGCGATAAATTTTGCTCTTAAGGGATCGCCTGGCATCAATACTGTTTTTGCAAAATCGCCTTTTGAAGCGTTTATGTGCGGAGTGTGATCTTGATTTTTCATATAGGTCCTCCTTTTATATATGTTATTACTATTATATCATTAAATTGAAAATTTAACAAGTATTATTATAAAAAGAGTGAGCTTTAAATGTAAAATTTAAAACTCACCTTGAAAAAATATTATTTTACGGAATTTTGAGCTTTCGCATCAGAAATGGTCTTCATGATCGCAAGTATTTCGTCATCCTTTATTGGGAATGTTGCGCCCTCGCGATAGGATTTGTACAGATAATCCCAGAAAACAGTCAGATCTTGTTTAGGAGCTTCAATGGTTTCTTCTATCCAATTGATTTCAAGCTTAGAAGCATATGTGCCTGTCTTTCCGAAAGCCGCACCGGGAGTTTCGGGGTCAGAAATTACCTCGGGAATTATCTGGTCGGGAGAAATGTAACGCAAGGTCATTGTATTTCCTTTTGCGACAAGCGCGCCTCTGTCGCCGTAAACTGTAAATGTTCTTCCGCAATTGAGAGCTGTAGCTCCGCTTATACACATATTTACGGTTGTTCCTTCCTTGTCCTTGAACTGAAGGTTGAGATGATCCTCACAGTCTCCACCGGCTACAATGTGCTTAAGCTCACTTGAAAATTCTTTTACAGGATTTCCGAGAAGCTGCAGAGAATGGTCGATAATGTGAGGACCCCAGTTCAAAAGCTGACCGCCTCCAAACTCCGATAGTGTTTGCCAGTCGTCTCTGTGCTGAAATCCGTTTTCTTCAATATTGATTTCATAAACCTTGCCTAATTTTCCGGATTTTATGGTGTCATATACCAAATTAAACATAGACTCAAAGCGTCTCTGCTGATGTACAAAGAGGCGGGGAAGTCCGGGCTTGTTTGCTCTCTTGAAAAGATCAAACGCTTGATCGTAGCTCATAGTCATAGGCTTTTCTACCAAAACGTCTTTTCCCGCATTCAAAGCGCAAAGTACATGATTATAGTGATCTACAGTTCTTGTTGCTATACTTACAAGCTCAACTTCTTCGTCTTTTACAAGCTCTTCGATTGAGTCATAAGTACGGCAACCGTACTTTTCAGCCATTTTTTGATTTCTTTCGGGGATAATATCGCATGCTGCGACGATTTCGAACATATCAGTCTTGCTGTTAAGCTCGCTTGCGTGTATGCCCCATCCCGCACGACCTATACCAACCAATCCAATCTTAATGGGTTTCATATCTTTTTCCTCCAATATTTTAAATTATTTTAAATTCCGGCTCTGCGAATAAATTCGCGGCTTATTTTAAGATCAATAAGCGGATCCTGCAAATGAGTATCGTGTTCAACAAATATCCATTTGTCGTATCCTCTTTTAATAATCTCTTTGAGTATATCGAGATTCAAATCTCCCATTACGCCGCCGCCAAGCTCACAGAATCTGAGTCTTTGATGCCAAATTTTAGCTTCAGCGTCTTTTATGACATAATCCTTCAAATGAACAGCAACTAATTTGTCATAGTACTTATCCAAAACACGAAGAGGATCACCATATGCGCCTGCCATGTGACCTGTATCAAATATGAGCTTGCACTTAGGACATTTTTCCATAAATTCATCAAGCTGTTCTTCGGTTTCTACCAAGAGACCGAGATGATTGTGAATTCCTACTTCGATTCCGTACTTTTCAGAAACTTCAATTTGAGCATTTACTTTACGGCAGAAGTCATCGAAAGGCTGATTCAACGGAACAGGATCTGTCCATACATATTTCATTCCGAGTCCTGCGGTCCAGCGTAAAGTTTCCATAGCTTTTGCTCCGCGGCAGGTTGCAAAATCCAAACCGTTGCGTTTTGCATCAGCTACAATATTTACAGCATCCCCGGCACTGCTTACCTCAAGTCTTTCAATTCCGTCATAGCCTGCGGCTTTAAGAAGGTCAAATCTGTCTTGATAGTCATATGTAGCACCGTACCAACAGCTTAAACCATAATCGGCAACACCTATTTTTATCATAATTCCTCCTAAAAGTTTATTTTTTGTTCTTTAAATATTATAATATTTTTGAAAAGCAATGTCAATTAATTATCTAAAGAATTATACTGAAAATTTTAAATATATTAAGATTTTATCAGTTTGAAAATATATTTCAACGTTGAAGTTAATCAAAATATATTTCCGTATATTCACCCGCTTCAAATTCCATTCTTATAATAGAATCTGAAACGGTATGTGCTTTTTCGGTTTTAAATGATCCTGTCATAGACTTTATGAAAAGAGTGTTTTTATGTTCAGATAAAATGCGCACCATGATAGGCTTACACACATTCCAAGAAATATCAAAAATAAATCCACCTCTTGCTTTTAATCCTTTCACAGAACCACAAACCCATTTTTGCGGCAACGCCGGAAGAAGTTCGACAACTCTTTGCTCCAAAGAACCTAAGTGGCTTTGTATCAACATTTCTGTAATTCCCGCTACACCTCCAAAATTACCGTCAATTTGGAAGGGGGGATGCATATCAAAAAGATTGTCGGCAGTAGAACGTTTTAATAACTGTTTCAAGTTTTCTTCAGCGGCATTTCCGTCTTTGAGTCGAGCAAAAAAGTTTATGACCCACGCCCTTGACCAGCCTGTAGCTGCGCCTCCGTGTGACAGACGTCTATCAATGGTGTTCTTAGCAGCTTGATAAATTTCGGGATTTGATTCGCTTATCTGGTCGCCTGGATACAGCCCGAACAGATGCGAAATATGTCTGTGACCGGGTTCCACCTCCTCGTAATCCTTTATCCATTCGCAAATAGTACCGTAACGCTCACTTATTCTTAACGGTGGTAATCTTTTCAGCGTTTCTTCAAGCTTTTTCGCAAAATCCAAGTGTTCGTCCAAAAGCTCACATGCGAAAACCATTCTGGTGAATAAAGCGTATATTATTTCAAAATCAATAGTCGCTCCGTACGTAAACATACTTTTCTTCTTTTGTCCGTCTTCTGCGTAGAAAAAGCTGTTTTCGGGTGAATTTGCAGGAGCGGTAACCAGAAATTCGTCCTTTTCAACCAAAAAATCCAAAATAAATTCGCAAGAGCCTTTTATAACAGGGAATATCTCCTTGAGGTAGTTAACATCTTTCGTAAATTCGTAATGATCCCAAAGATTTATGCAAAGCCAAGGTCCTGCCATAGGGAAAAATCCGCACTGAACAGAATCATGTACGCCTGTTCTTCCGTAAATATCACTGGTGTGGTTACAAACCCATCCCGAAGCGTTGAACAATGCTTTTGCTGTTTTTACGCCGAATTCGCTTAGTTTTTTTACATAATTCGCAAATGGAAGGAATGACTCGCTTATATTGGTATTGTCTGCGCACCAATAGTTCATTTGCAAATTTATATTGGTGTGATAATCACTGCCCCATGGCGGCATAAAGCCTGTACACCATATACCTTGCAGATTAGCAGGAAGCGTTGCATTTTTTCCTGAGCTTTCTATAAGAAGGTATCTGCCAAAATTATAATAAAGAGTATACAAGTCAAGATCGTCTGCATCTTCTTCGATAACTCTGCGAAGTCTTTCATCTGTAGGCAGCGATTTAAAGTCATCGGCATCAAGCTCAAAGCAAACCTTATCAAAGCGCTCTTTGTGTGAGCTTATATGAGTCGCTTTTACTTCCTCGTAATCTGCCGACACAACAGCACTTATAATGTCAGCCAATCTTTTTTGATAATCAATACTGTTATCATAATCGAATTTTTTGATATCATATGTAGTGGCAAAAGTTGCGTAAACAGTAAGCTCGGTGGCTTCGTTGACACATATACCGGTCTTGTCTTTTGATAATGCACCGTTCGAGAATACATATATCTGAGCACCAAATCTAATTCCCGCAAAACCTTTTCCACGCTCCTCGTGTGAAGGGCATACGATCTGACCGTTTAATAAAATGGTGTTTTCGTCAATGGTAGATGTGCTTGCGTCCTGAGCGCGTTCCATTGACACGCGGCAGGAGAAAGTGCCGCCTGTAGATTTTATTTTGTATACAAGACAATCATACTTTTCACTTATAAAGGTTTCACTTTTATAATTTACTCCGTTCTTTTTATAAGAAACAGTAGCGATTGCATTTTCTAAATTCAATTCTTTTCTATAATCACTGTATTCTGTTTTGTCGGAAAAATCAAGAAAAAGTTCCCCAAAGCTTTCATAATATCTAACGCGGGATGGGGAGGCAAGAAGCGTGTTTTTGCAAAGATTTGCGGCTTTTTCGTATTTTTCTTCGAAAAGCAGCGATCTTATTTCATCAAGGGTATTTTCTTCTACAATATATTTTTCTTCAAGCTGCATGCCGCCCCAAAGAGACTCTTCATTTATCTCTAAAATTTCTTTCTCAGGATCACCGTAAAGCATGGCTCCTATTCTTCCGTTGCCAAGAGGAAAAGCTCTCATCCAATCCTTTTTATAAGCGTCGTGAAAAATAATGTTAGACATGATTATTACCTAAAGCTCCTTCTGAAAATCTTTATTTGGTAGATTTAAATCGCCACAAAGCAATTATATCACCGTAAAAATAAACAATCAAGTATTTTGAGACAAAAAAGAGCAAAAATTTTTTATAACGCATAAAATTCCTGTTTTGACAAACAATATCTTTACACCTAAAAAGTTAAAGGAGAAAATATAAATATAAATGAAGGCTACAGGAATTGTAAGACGTATTGACGACCTCGGGCGTGTCGTCATTCCCAAAGAGATAAGAAGAACAATGAGAATAAGAGAGGGCGATCCTCTTGAAATATATACCGACAGAGAAGGGGAGGTTATTTTCAAAAAGTACTCTCCTATAGGCGAATTGGCAGGGTTCGCTTCGCAGTATGCGGAAACGCTGCAAAAAACCTGCTCTATGGCGGTTATAATATGTGACCGTGATGCTGTAATAGCGAGTGCGGGAGTTTCGAGAAAGGAGTATTTCGAGCGAAAGGTTTCTTCGGAATTAGAGAATATTATTGAAAGCAGAAATTTATATTCGCACAGACAGGATGCAGAAAGAATTCCCGTAATAGAAGACGGCGGTTCTCATTACGTTAGCTGTGCTATGCCAATTTTGTCGGGAGGAGACATAATAGGATGTGTTTGCTCCGTTTTGCATTTTGACGAAACAAATGACAATAAAATCTCTGACGAGCTTGAAATTAAATTAATACAGACTGCGGCTAACTTTCTCGGACGTCAGCTTGAATCATAATTTTTTACGGCTTTTCCGTTGAATTGCGGCAAAGCCTTTTTTCTTTACAAAATACTATTGCAAAAATTTTCCTCTTAATGTATAATATATTATATATTTATTTAAGGAGACCGTTTATGTTTTTTTCGCAAAAAGAGATCGGAAACAATATAACACTCAATTTGTTTAAAACCGATAAATTTAAATCGAATTATGTATCTATCAATTTTATTCAGCCTTTGGCATCCGAAACCGCCGCTTATTTCGCTTTGCTTAGCAGAGTTTTAAAAAGGGGCAGTAAAAATTATCCCACACAAAAAGACATCAGCAAACGCCTGGAAGAGTTATATGCATCTGATATAGCTATTAAGGTTTTTAAGTGCGGAGATTTGCAGGTAGTAAACTTTTCTGCCGATATTCTCGACAATGCATACGCCGTTGATAACTTTGATATTACAGCTTCAACGCTCGAGCTTCTTACAGACATAATTTTAAATCCTTTGTTAGATGAAAAAACAGGGCTATTTCTGTATGATTACGTTTCAAGCGAAAAAGAAAAGCTGATAGATTCGATAAAATCTCTTTTTAACAATAAAAATAAGTACTGTATTACCAGGTGCATACAGCTGATGTGCGCCAATGAGGTTTACGGTATTTCGGATAAAGGAACGATAGAGGATATACAAAACGCCCTTCCCGAAAAGCTCTTGGAAGCCTATCACAAAATGATATCAAATTCCGAAATTCAAATTTTCTTTGTAGGAAATTTTGAGATGAATGATATTGAAAAATACGCCGTGCCGTTCAAAGCAAAATCTTCCGAAGAATCGGTTTTGCTTCCCAAAACTCAGATTATAAGAAAAGCAGGATTTGTAAAAACCTATACGGACGATATCAACGCAGTGCAAGGGAAGCTCGCAATGGGATTCAGAACCTCAACAGTTTTCACCGATGAGGATTATACTGCCTTTCCTCTGTTTCTTGAGGTTTTTGGTGGTTCTCCCACATCAAAGCTATTTATGAATGTAAGAGAAAAAATGAGTCTCTGTTATTATTGCACGGCCTTGCCCGAAAGCAGTAAGGGATTAATGCTGGTCACCGCAGGCATAGAAAACGATAATAAAACCACGGCAGAACGTGAAATATTGGCTCAGCTTGAAGATATGAAAAAAGGTAATATTTCCGAGGATGAAATGAATTGCGCAAAGGCTTCCCTTAAAAATTCATATCTTACCATTTACGATTCTCCACGTTCTATAGAAAGCTGGTATTTCAACAGGGTTTTACACGGCATTTCAATTTCTCCTGCCGATTTCTTCAAGCAAGTTGAACGCTTGGATGTAAACGCTGTGGCTGATATAGCTAAGAAAATTACTTTAGATACAATTTATTTTATGAACGGAATCGGAAACGGTGGTGACGATGATGAGTAATGTTATAAAAAAAGAAAATGAAAAAATAAAAGAATTATACTATTATTATAAAGACGAGAGCGGACTTGATGTATATGTATTTCCTAAAAATCTTTCAACAACATATGCCGCTTTTGCAACAAAATACGGCTCTCTTGAAAATAGATTTAAAACAGATAAGGATGCTGATTTTATAGATGTGCCAAATGGAATAGCGCATTTTTTGGAGCACAAGATGTTCGAAAATGAAGACGGAAGTGATACATTTGAGAATTTCGGAAAAATCGGTGCTTCAGCAAATGCATATACCTCTATAGACAAAACAGTTTATTTATTCAGCTGTACGGATCTGCCCGAACAGGCACTGTCCATTCTTTTGGACTTTGTTACACACCCTTATTTTACCGAAGAAAATGTCGCAAAGGAACAGGGAATAATAGGACAGGAGCTGAAAATGTATGACGATAACCCGTCACTGCGCATTTATTATTCCTTGTTAAATCTTTTGTATGTAAATCATAATATAAAGATTTCGGTTGGCGGAACGGTTGAATCAATATCAAAAATCACACCCGAAATTTTATATAATTGCTATAATACCTTTTACAATCCGTCAAATATGTCCTTGATAGTCTGCGGAAATCTTTCTCTTGAAAGCGTTAAAAACATCGTCTCTGAGCATATAAAACCCGGCAGAAATCAAACAATTCTTTGTGAATATCCTGAAGAGCCTAAAGAAATCGCAGGCAAAGAAGAGTTCATAAAAATGGATGTGGCAAACAAGCTTTTTGCTATCGGCACAAAGGATGTCAACTATCCAACATCTCCGAGAGAACAGAAAAAACGTTCTATTGCCATAAACATTTTAAATGATTTGATTTTTGGTTCTTCTTCAAGCTTGTATAACTATTTATATGATAACGGATATGTCAAAAACAGCTTTTCCGCTATGTACGAGACAGCCAATTCCTGCGCTCACAATATTATAATGGGAGACTGCGATGACCCGCGTTTAGTGTATGATTTATGCAGCAAAGAGATTGAAAAAACAAAAGAGAATTTTCCGTCAGAAGATGACTTTAAACGTATACAGCTTGTAACTTATTCCGAATATATAAAGTCATTTGACAGCACGGAAGACATTTCAAATGATTTTATTGATTGCCTCTTTGCAGGTGTTGATATGCTTGATATAGGCGAAATAATTCTTGAAATAGATTATGAGTATCTGAAAAATACATTTTTCTCATTCTTCAACGAGGAATATACCGCATTTTCTGTAATTGAGCCTATAAAGGAGGAATTTAAATGCTAAAAATAAGCATTATTTCTTTTCCGGGACTTGGAATACCGGAATTCAAAATAAACAGTGTTGCGCTGAATATTTTCGGCTTGGAAATTGCTTGGTACGGCTTGATAATTACTTTAGGCATGATATTAGCTTGTTCCTATGTTCTTTACAGAGCAAAGCAAAATAAGATAGTTACAGATGATATAATTGATTTAGCTATATTTACTATTCTTTTCGGAATTATAGGGGCGAGATTATATTACGTTCTTACCAGTCTTAGCAGTTATGATAGCTTTTGGGATGTGTTTAAAATCTGGGAAGGCGGTCTTGGTATTTACGGAGGTATTATCGCAGGGGCACTCACGGTTTATACCTTCTGCCGAATAAAAAAGTATGATTTTTTGATGTTTGCCGATATGGTTTGTCCTGCGGTAATGATAGGACAGATCCTCGGACGCTTCGGAAACTTTATGAATGCCGAAGCCTACGGCTCGGAAACAAACCTTCCTTGGAGAATGGGAATTCAAAGAACATATTTCGGAACTCCTATAGGAGAAACCATTTATGTTCATCCCACATTTATATATGAATCCCTCTGGAATTTAATTGGCTTCATACTGATCAATAAGTTTTACAGCAGAAAAAAATATAACGGACAGATATTTTATATGTGCTTTGCATGGTACGGATTCGGAAGAATGTTTATAGAGCTGCTTCGTTCAGACAGCCTGTATATTTGTTCATACCACGCATGGTGGACTAAAATTTCTGTAATAGTCGGCTTTGTATTCTTCATGCTGTTTTCAACTCTACTGATAATTAATTTCGTAAAATCCAAGAAAAACAAATCAATTTAATAGGAGCAATAAATATGAGCATTATAATGTCAGGAAAAGAAGTTTCCGCCAATACAAGAGCAAAAATTTCCGACGAGGTCAAAGCGTTCAAGGAAGAAAGAGGAATCACTCCGGGTCTTGCCGTTATTATTGTCGGAAACAACGAGGCGTCTAAGGTTTATGTAAGAAATAAGCACAAAGCGTGCGAAGATGTTGGTATGTATTCCAAGGTTATTGAGATGCCTGAAGAAACTGCCGAAGAAGAATTACTTAGTCTTATCGATTCTTTAAACAAAGATGATGAGATACACGGAATTCTGGTACAGTTGCCGCTTCCCAAACATATTGATGAGCAGAAGGTGATCAACTCTATTTCTCCCAAAAAGGACGTAGATGCTTTTCATCCCGAGAATGTCGGAAAGATCATGATAGGCGAATATGATTTTCTCCCATGCACTCCTGCAGGAGTTATGGAAATTCTCGATTATTACAATATTGAAATATCGGGCAAAAAATGTGTAATCGTTGGAAGAAGCAATATCGTAGGAAAGCCTCAAGCGTTATTACTCTTAGAGAAAAATGGCACTGTTACAATATGCCATTCTCGTACAAAAGACCTCAAAGAAGAAACCAAACGAGCAGACATTCTTGTTGTTGCGATAGGGAAGCCTGACTTCATTACCGCCGACATGGTTAAAGAAGGCGCAGTCGTTGTTGACGTAGGTATAAACAGAATGCCCGACGGAAAATTACACGGCGATGTTAATTTTGATGAAGTTGCGCCAAAATCTTATGCAATTACGCCTGTTCCCGGTGGAGTTGGTCCCATGACCATAACAATGCTGCTGAAAAACACGCTTACAGCAGCCAAAAAGTATATTTTAACGAAAGGATAATTGTTTTATATTGACAATTAATGCTTTTTGTGATATACTATTTTAGTTGTTGTTCCTTTTATTGCTTGGTTTTAAATTTCTGTTTAGTAAATGTCCATAATGACTAAAAACGAGTTTCAAAGCAGTACCAACGGAACCATAGTTTCGCAATTACCTGAACAAAAAAATAAGAAAAGAAGGAAATTTATATGAACATCAAAGAAGTATATGTACAAAGCCGTCGTGCCACTGCTGTAACCGCCATGCAGAAGGTAGGGGACCAGATTTATCTGGGTCTTACGGGAGGTAGCGATACATTGGCCCGACTTGACACCAAGACCGATGAAATCACATTGTGTGCTGACGTGTTTCCCTGGGTCAAGGACCGCGGCTATAATGTGAAAATTCACAATTCTTTGGGCACGCTGGCAGACGGGAAGCTTATCATGGCTGAGTGCAGCCATTTCACTTGGGACGGTCTGCCGGTATTCAACTCCTACCTTAAGAGCGAGTTGCCGGAAATCATGTTGCAGCGCAAGCGCGAGCAGGGTTATCCGGACATTTCCTACAGCGAATTTGCCCTGGACAATCTGGAACAGTGGAACCGCCGCCGTGATGATAAAGGAGGAAAGATCGTAGTGTACGATCCGGTTACCGATTCCAGCAAAATTCTGGCTGATATGCCTCAGTTTATGTATTCGCAGTCCATGCAGGTGGATAGCGCTCGCGGAAAAGCTTATATCAACACCATTCCCGACAATCACTTCCTTGTAGTGGATATCGCCTCCGGTACCGTGACCGATCACGGACGCATCTCCGAGTACGGACATCACAATATGGTCATCGCACCCAACGGAATATGCTATTTGGGCTGGGTGGACTATTACAGCAAGACCCTTCGTCTGGCAAAATATGTGCCGCAGGAGGATCGTTTCTACCATATGGACACCGTCATTCTACGTGACATCGGAAACAAAATTGCTGGTAATCAGGGCATCGATCAGTGGATTGTCACGAAAAACGGCGAAATCTATGTCGGCACGGTGTCCAACTCCATGTTCTTCCGCTTCTACTGGGAAGAGGAACGCTTCGAGTGTCTCGGACAAGCCACCCAAAGTGGCCGCGTAGCCGCCATCGAAGAGGATGACGACGGTATAATCTGGATCGGCGCAGGATATCCCAATATGCATCTGGTACGCTTTGACCGTTCTGCCACAGGACGCGACCGCATGCTGGATCTGGGACCGGTAAATGACAAAAACTATCGTTGTTATTTCCACGCATCAGCTTATCACAACGGCAAGCTCTATTTGGGAGAAACCGACGGATTTACCCCCTCGGTGCACATTGTTGACCTGAAAAACATATAATCAATCGTGAAATTTTTGCGTTAGACATAGCAAAAATCGGCGCGAGAAGCATCATCGAAAAATATCATAAAGAAAAAATTATTAATATTCATGATAAAAGGAGGACACTATCAATGGAAGAAAAACAAAGAATCGGTCCTATTACATGGTCATACTGGAACCATGAACCCATCTACCATCTGCGCCGCATGGGAAATGACGGCGACACTATTTTCAGTCTGGGCGAGTGGGTGGATGAGTGGTATGATCGCATCCATGAGGAAGAACTGATTGCCAAAGCAGCGGATGCCGGTATAAATTTGGTCTATACTCACTATCACAAGGGCTTTGGTCTTAAATATGAGCAGGAAGAAATGGAGCGAACCCGCCGCTTTACCCAGCTGGCTCACAAGCATGGCGTCAAGGTGCTTGGTTACGTTTCCATGGGATCTCTCTATCTGGAGACCTATCCCGATGAACTGCCGGATGTCTGCGACATGCTGATTCGCAAAAAGGATGGATCCACTCTCCCCACGCTGGACAATCAGTACTACCGCCCGCGTCCCTGCTTCAACAGCGATAAATTTCTGGCGCACATGAAGGATGTCATCCGTTATGGCATTGAGCATGTGGGTCTGGACGGCTTCCATTTTGACAATTCCCTTATGTTCTTCTGTTATTGTGATACCTGTCAGAAGAAATTCCGTCAGTATCTGCGAGACAATTTAAAGAACCCCTATGAGGCCATGGGAATCAAGCACTTTGATCATGTATCCATCCCTTATTACGAGTATGCCCAGGATGGCGGGGTGCCTTTCGGCAACAACCACGATGTGTTGCTTGCCTGGTATTATAAATTTCTGCAGGATACCTGCCATCGCTTCCACAAGGCTTGCTTTGATTACGTCAAGGAGGTCTCCGGCGGCAAGGCGTTCACGCTACATAATTCAGGCTTTCCCCGCACCGACTTGGAATACAAAAACGGTGCCTGCGACCCGGAACTGACACCCGATAGCTGCGATTTTTGTTTCATTGAAAATAAAGGTGCTGCGTTCGGTGTAGAGGGCGGGCGCATTGAGGGACAGATTCCCGGTCACAAGTTTGCCGAGCGTTTTGGTTATAAGGTGTTCGACACCTCCTTCTTCGACAGCGCAGGCGACCGCAGAGCATATCGTTTCCCCCGGGACAAGCAGGAGATTTCCCGTTTTCTGCTGCACAACGCAGTGTTCGGCGGCATTATGGGTGAGCCGTGGACCGTCCGTTCCACACATAACGGCGGCGAAGTGTTTTTTGACCGCCCGTATGCCTATGAGGGACTCAAGCAGTCATTCTGCTACTTCCGGGAGAACTATGCCATTTTTGACAGCAAATCCTACAGCAAGGTCAAGGTGTTGCATCTGCCGCTCAATCTGTCCAACGCGGATCACGGCTCCTCTTCGGCTGCCTGGGTGACCTCTGCGCTGATCAAGGGCAATATTCCTTTCTCCATTGTTTCCGCAAGTGACATTGCCTCCTTGCAGAAGGGCGACACTCTGGTACTGCCCGGCATTTTCTACTGTGCGGCATCGCTGTACGATGACATTAAGAAAGCCGCAGACCGTGGCGTCATGGTGCTGGCTACCGAAGGGTTCGGACACTACAATGAAAATACCAAGCCGCGTGCAGTGCGGGGTGAAATTTATAACCTGCAGGGTATTGAAAACAAGAAGATAATCTCTGTAGAAGAACTCGCTGACTGCATCGAAAAAACCGTGTCCGTAGACGTGCCTAACGTGGTGCTGGAAACCCGTCTGACTGCTGACGGGCGGCTGGCGTTGCATGTGCTCAACGCCGATAACCACCGAAATCTGCCAGAAGTGGAAGTGACCTTCGAGGACGAAAAACTGGCTACCTGCACCAAATGGGAGGTATTTACACCGGATGACACGCAGGTTTCCGTTGCGCTGGAGGGCAACAAGGCTGTGGTGAAAATTCAAAACTATCAAACGCTGGTAAGCGTTCTATTTTCCTGACGTAATCGGCGCTGCTGCAGATACAAAAAACTGCGACAGCGCCGGTTTTCGATTTACCGTGATTCGTGAATCCTTATCATGCATTGCTGATATTTCGTGTATTCTTTCGAGAATGTTGCTAAAAAATACACTTACAGCGGCAAAAAAACATCTTCTTATAAAAAATAATTAATTTTTTTCTCTATTTCTTCATTTTAGTATTGACAATTCATAATTTTTGTAATATAATATACTATGTTAATCAATATAATTATCTCTTTGCAAAGAGCGGAGGGAGGGGAATAAGAATGGCAGAAATCAGAGTAAAAGAAAATGAGACTCTTGATAGCGCACTTCGTCGTTTTAAGCGTCAGTGCGTGAAGTCCGGTGTTTTGACTGAGCTTCGTAAGAGAGAGCATTATGAAAAACCCAGCGTAAAGCGCAAAAAGAAGTCCGAAGCTGCAAGAAAACGTAAGTTTAAGTAATTTTGGATTCAATTAAACAAACGGCAGACTAACATCTGTCGTTTGTTTTTTTAGTATGACGGGCATATCAGTGCTCTGCGGTGAAAGTCCGCTGGGAGGTAGTTACCGACCAACCCGAAAGCGACTCCCAAGG
>SVQV01000165.1 GCA_015065175.1 Oscillospiraceae bacterium
GCAAAGCTAACAACAGATGCCGCACTCGCGCTGGCGCATAAGATACAGCATATTCTCAAGCGCTTTATATTTACCCCTGTAAGAGTTGCCATGCTGTCACCTATACAGAGGATATCTATCTGTCTTGAAAGCAAAGAGGAGAGTATAAAGCACAAGAAAATCACGATAGAAGGTAAAACGAGCTGAGAGTATTTTACACCTGAGAAGCTGCCTATAGAGAATGAGTTGTAGGATATCAAAATATCACTGTCAATGAGCGTAATTACCGATATAATTGCATTGAGAACAGCCGTAACAGCCACACCTGAAAGAATAACACTTGACTTACTTCCGCCTACCCTGTGTGACAAAAACAGCACAAAAATGGTAGTCAAAAAAGCCCCCAAGAAAGCAAAAAACGAATTGAGGGAAGCACTTACAAGCGGAGCGCTAATAAAAAAAGCCGACATTGATAATACAGCACCTAACCCTGCTCCAGCATTTACACCTATAGTATTGGGCGAGGCGAGCGCGTTATCGGTCAGATTTTGCAACAAAACACCCGAAACAGAAAGTCCCACGCCTGCAAGCAACGCAGCGAGCAAGCGCGGCAATCTGACTAAATATATTATTATGCTTTCGGTCTCATGTCCGACCTGCATAAAAAGCGCCGAGTAGAAATCCTTTGCGGAAAGAGAGACACTTCCGAAGCGTAAAGCGCACAAAGAAATAAAAACTAATAAAGAAAACATAATAATATATTTTCCGAATGCTTTTTTACTTCTCATATAAAATCTCCCACAAAGCATAATATGCTTCATACCATCTGCCGTTCGGCTTGAATTGAAAAAGCTCCTTAGGCAGATAATAATAGTTTTTGTTTTTGACAGCGCTGAGGCTCTGCCACACCGTATCGGACAGTAAAGAGTCCATATAAGCTTTAGACAGCTCCTCGTCGCCCATAGTCGTAATAAAGATATAATCGGGATCGGCACGCAAAATTTCTTCTACACTTAATCCGTCGAGCAATATTTCCGCGTTATCCGCAATGTTATATGCTCCAAGCTGTTCGAGCATTTTTGCGGCAAAATGATCCTCTGCCCTTTTTGCCTTGGTGGCTTTTGCGGTTGTGCCCGCGCGAATAAATAAAATACTCTTTTTATTTTCTTGTGTAATGTTGGAGATAAGAGTGTCTATTCTTTCTTTTAAGCTTGTACCGTAAAGCTCATACGCTTCTTTATTTCCTGTTATATCTGTCATTGTATCCAATACAGAAAGATAATCCGAAAAGCTCTCTACTCTGAAATTGACACAAGGAATATCGGCTGCTCCAAGAATATCCGATAGCGAGGACTGAGCCGCGATATCAGCCGAGCAGATAACGAGATCTGGCTTATAGGAAATAAGCAGATCCAAATTTATGCTTTTCCCCGCGCCTTTATCGACGAGCAAAACGCTCGGCTCGCATATGCCGCGTTCGACACTTTCTCCGACAGTGACAGAAATGTCACCGCCTGCCAATTTCCACATATCAGCGAAGGAAGAAAACAGCACGGCTACATTTTTCGGTCTTTCGTGCAGAACGACTTCATTTCCTACACTGTCGGTAAAGGTTATAAAGGGCTCGCTTTTCTCTGTTTTTGCACAACCGACGAGAGATATAAAGGATAATACAAATATAATAGCGGAAAATAACAGTTTATTTTTCATTATATCTTTGCTTGTACGGCTTTTTCTATAATTTCTTCTTTGCGCTCTAAAAGCTCATTTGAGAGAAGTAAGGCTTCTGCCGTCTCAAATGTTATTCTTTCTATCGTATCACGCAATCTTTCGCCTGCTATACCCTTGTCCTTGAATAACAGAATGATCTTTTCAAGCATCTCCAAAACCTCTTCCTTACTTGTAAAAATCTTAGAAAGAGGTATTCCTCTCGCAACCTTCTTGCCCCATCTGCCGCCTATATAAATTTTATATCCGTTCTGATATTCCGCAAACGCCTTGAAATGACACGCATCCTTGCATCTTCCGCAATTATTGCAGAGACTTTCGTCTACGGTAATTTTTCCGTTCTCCACACGGCAAGCCTTCATAGGACAGCTCTTTTCTACAAGGCAGACCTTGCAGCCGCGGCAAGCATCAAAATTGACTACAGGCTTCAATTGCCCTATTATACCGACATCGTTAAGGTCAGGTTTTGCGCAATTGTTCGGGCAACCGCCTACAGCGATTTTAAATTTATGAGGCAGCTTAACGCTTGAGTATCCCTCATAAAAACGGTTATGTATTTCTTCGGAAAGCGCGAAGGTATCTATCAAGCCGTACTGACAGGTCGTCCCCTTACAGGAAACAACAGGTCGTACTTTAGGACCTGTACCGCCTGTGAATAGGTCATATTTAGCGAGGTATTCTCTTAAGGGGTCTATATTTGAATAAGGAATACGCTGAATTTCCAAGGTCATACGGGTCGTCATAGTGACCTCTCCGCTACCGAAAAGCTTCGAAGCGTCGGCTATCGCCTTTAATTTTTCCGCCGTCAGCTTTCCGTTACGTGTTATTACACGGGCGTTAAAGCAATCAGCGGTGTTTTTGTCACGCAAAAAGCCAAGTCCTTTGACTCTTGCTACTTCTTCTGAGGGAATGGTGCATTCTACTGTTTTCATTTTGTGTTCTCCTTCCTTGTGTTGAGGTTATTTTTTGCTGTTGTAATAGATTTAACAAGCAAAAATCTTATTGTCGAGCACTTACGACCAAGCGCTTTATATCTTTCTTCGTCAATGTATTCACTTCTCCAAAGCATTTCAAGCCACTTGCTCGTTTCGTTTGTTTCCTTGAGAGAAATTTCAAGTTTTGCAATAAAATCAGCGCGACCGTGAGCGTATTTACTTTCAGCAATATTTGCACAAACGCTTGTTGCGCTTCTACCTACCTGATTGGAGATTACATTTTCGTGTCTTGCTCGCAATTCTTTAGTTAATTGCAAAATTTCAACTGACAATTCCATTGAAAGATCACCGAGTTTATCTTCTCTCACGATATCACCGCCTTTTTATACTATTGTATCATACTTTATACTAAAAATCAACTATATTCAATCGGACAAACTAACGGTTATATTGCGTTTGCGCGAAGCGCAACTTCATTAATGCGAAGCATCACTTCATTGCGAAGCACATCATTTGCACGGAGTGCAACATCGTTCATTGGTGTCTGCCTTGCGGCTGAATGATGTTAGCCTTCGGCTAAATGATATTGCGTGTGTTGCACGCAAATGATGTTGTGTCGCGGACACAAATGAAAAATCCGAAAGCCGTGGCTTTCGGATTTTTGGTGGGGGAAGCTGGATTCGGACCAGCGAAGTCAGTGACAACAGATTTACAGTCTGCCCCCTTTGGCCGCTCGGGAATTCCCCCATATTAAAAGTTGTTGGAGCTGGTGGAC